>JAFGRZ010000069.1 GCA_016934895.1 Candidatus Aminicenantota bacterium | reverse complement strand
TGTTGGAAAAAGACCTCATCTGTCAGGGCTCGACGGGATTGAGCGTGGGCGGAATCCGCCAGCAGTTCTCCCACCCGGCCAACATCCGGCTCTCTCAGCGATCGGTCCGTATCTTTGATCGGTTCGCGGAAGAATTCGGGGTGGACATCGGTTACCGCAAGGCCGGTTATCTCTTCTTGGCCGCAAAGGACGGGACATGGAGGGATTTCGTGGCTTCGGCGAAGACACAGCGTCGGCTGGGCGTTCCCGTGGAGGTCCTGGACCGGGAAGAGATCTCGCGGCGTTGGCCGTACCTTGATTTGACCGACATCCGGGGCGGAACCTTCTGCGCCGAGGATGGGTACGCCGATCCCTACCTCGTCACCATGGGATTTGCCGAATCCGCCCGCCGGCTGGGGATTCGCATAGAAGAGCGAACCCGCGTGACGGCGATCGGGCGTTCAGGAGACCGGATCGGGCCTGTGGCGACCATTCGAGGGACCATCCGGGCTCCCGTTGTCGTCAATGCCGCCGGACCTTGGGCGGCCGAGGTCGGCCGGATGGCCGGCATCGAGTTGCCGGTTCTTCCTTACCGGAGGCAGGCTTTCATGACCCAGCCCTTCGATCTCTTGCCCAAACCTGTTCCGTTAATCATCGATCAGGACTCTGCGTTTTATTTTCGGGGCGCCGATCCGGGATTGATCCTGGGCATGAGCGATCCCGACGAGCCGCCGGGCTTCAATCTCCAGACCGACCGCGCGTTCATGGAACGGGTTGTGGAGGCCGCCGTCCGTCGGGCTCCCCTGCTCGAGCAGGCGCGCATTCTGCGCGGCTGGGCCGGACTCTACGAGATCACCCCCGACGACAACCCCATCATCGGTCCGATCCCCTCCCGCCCCGGATTTTTCTGCGCGGTCGGTTTTTCCGGCCATGGATTTCAGCACGGCCCGGCCGTCGGCGAGCTCCTGAGCGGGATCATCGCCGGGGAGTCCAGCGATCTCGACCTTGAGCCGTTCTCCTTCGATCGTTTTTCGCGCCCCCGGAAGGACGGCGAGCGGCGGGTCGTTTAGGCCGGCTCAAAAATGAGGCGGGCGGCCCGTTTTCAACCCTTTGCGCGTGGACTGGATGACGAGTTGTGTCTGCTTTCAGGACGATGAGCTCGTGTCAGCGCAGCGTCCGCACAATGAACGCCGGTCCGGATCGCCCGGATATCATGAAATGGGGCCTACTCGAGCAGCCGGCCGCTGTCCCCCACGCGCCAGTGGCCGTCGACCTCGATGTAGAGGACGGTCCGTTGGACCTCTTGCTCCTTTTCGTTTTTGTACCGGATGTCGACCAACATCCAGTCATCGAGCGCCGGGTAGGCCATGCTGAGGGCCGCCTCGTTCGGCTTGGCGAACTGGCTCCCCCGGAAGCGTCTCAGAATGGAGGGATCCCGGCCGTAATTACGGATGCTCACCGGGAATATCCCCTTTTCATCAGAATCAACCTTGATGAATTCCTCGATATAATTTCGAGGCGTGTAAGACTCGTCGATAGTGACCCATTCATAGTCGTCGGCGGTCGCCCCTTTCCGGCATCCAGCGGGACCCGAGAAGAGGACGGCGCCGGCGATCCCCACCATTGCGATCAACTGCCATTTTCTTTTCATCCTGGTCTCCTCTTCAGATCTGGCCGTTGTCGACCGCATGATATTTTCATCGCCTCCAAAAGTCAAATCCCGGACCAACGGCATCATTGAATAAGGGCCACTCTCGTCCGGAGGTTTTTCCTTTTTTTCATCAGGCGGTTCGGATACAATACATGCGATTCCCCGAGGGCGGAGGAAACCATGAAACGATGTTCAAGCGCCGATCTCGCTTTCAGCCTGGCCGTATGCTTTTTCTTTGGCTCCTTGGGGTGCCGGCAAGAGGTGCGTCGGGAGGAGTGGCTCATCTCCGCGCCCGCCGGTCTTGAACCGACCAGGATCGACCGCCTTGGAAAGACGGTCATTCCCAACGGTCGCATCCTCACTCCGCGCGGCCGTCAGATCGAAGTCGCGCCCCACCCCTACGGCTTTGTCCAGAGCCCGGACGGCTCTCTGGCGGTGACGGCGAATTCCGGGGTCCGTCCTTTCTCCGTCTCGATTATCTCCGATCTTTTTGGAGAAAACCCGGCCGTCCGCCAGATCCCGGAAGGATTCGAAACGGAAGAAGGGGTCCTGGAGTCGGTTTATATGGGTTTGGCCGTCTCTCCCGACAACCGGATCCTTTATGTCGGAGGAGGCCAGGAGGGGAAAGTGGTCATTTTCGATCTCCTGACCGACACGAGGAGCGGCCATATCGAGGCCAACGGGGAACTCCACGGCCGCCGCTATGAAGACAGCTATATCGGGGACCTGATATTGAGCCGCGACGGCCGGATTCTCTATGCGCTCGACCAGGCGAACTTCCGTTTGCTCATCGCCGATGCGGAAAGCCGGAAATGGCTGGCGGGTATCGGGCTGGGCCGCTACCCCTTCGGGATCGCCCTTTCGCCGGACGGCCGGCGTGTCTATGCGGCCAACGTGGGGATGTTCGAATACAGCCGGATCGAAGGCGTCGACCTGGACGATCCTGAACGCCTGGGGCTTCCCCATCCTCCCTTTTCTTTCCTATCGAAGGACGCCAGAGAGGGAACGGAAATCGACGGGTACAGGGTTCCCGGATTGGGCGATCCCAATGTTCCGGAATCCTTCTCCGTCTGGGAGGTGGATGTCTCCTCCCCGTCTCAGCCGCGGGTGACGGCCAAGGTGAAGACCGGAGTGCTGGTCGGGGAAATGGTCGAGGGCATTCCGGCGGTCGGCGGAGCGAGTCCGAACTCGGTCGTGGCGACGGACAGGCGGATTTTCGTCAGCAACGGCAACAACGATTCGATTTCGGTCGTCGACGCAGACAAGAATTCGGTCGCCCGGACGATTCCGCTCCGGCTCGATGAGCGTCTTGGGAACCTCCGCGGGATCATCCCTTTCGGCCTGGCGCTTTCTCCCGACCAGAAAAGACTTTATGTCGCCGAGGCCGGGATCAACGCCGTCGGCGTCATCGACATCCGGAAAGGCAAAGTCCTCGGCCACATCCCGACGGGTTGGTTTCCGTCGCGCCTGGCCGTCTCCGCGGACGGCCGGTCCATCCTTGTCGCCAACGCCAAAGGGTATGGGAGCGGTCCGAACGGCGGCCCCGAATTCACCCCCGGCCCGGAGGGAACCTACATCGGACATTTGATGAAAGGGACCGTCTCCATTATCCCGATTCCGAAGGAGGCCGATCTTCAGGAGGAAACTCGGCAGGTCATCGCCAACAACTTCCGCTTCGAAAAACGTGAAACGGCCGCCCGAGGCGCTCCGTCGGAACATCCCGTTCCTTTGTACCCCGGAGAGAAAAGCTCGCCCATCCGGCATGCGGTCTTTATCGTCAAGGAGAACCGCACCTTTGATGAAATCTTCGGTCAGGTCGCCGGAGCGGATGGCGAGGCCGCGCTCGCCCGCTATGGATCCGGCGTCAC
>JAFGRZ010000322.1 GCA_016934895.1 Candidatus Aminicenantota bacterium | reverse complement strand
TGCTTTATGGATTCATCCCCCTTGAATTTGACATTTATCCTTTTCTCAACGAATTCCTTCTTTTCACCGGAAAACCTATACACATAGAAATACTCTGCCATCCCCACGTGATCATTATTCAGATTTTCGCCGTCATCCGTGCCGAAAGCGATCAAAAAGTTCTTTTGAACGTCTTCATCCGTCACCGGTCATGGCTCCTTTCTTTCTATTCATTTCACTTGAAAACTGAGAACCCGGCTCTTGCGGCTCTCCGGCCGCAGCCGCATATTTGCTTTTGCTATCCCCGCCAACCATCGCTCGGAACCATAAATTATGATTCCAAAGATGTCAAGGACAGACCGGGCGCGCAGGGGATTCCGGCAAGGCCGCCGGCGTCTTCAAAAGAGCCGGGAATCGGCCGGACCTCCGGGCCCAGGAAAAAGGGAGGGAATTGAGGGCAGAGCCGAGCGACAGAGTTCCCCCAGCAGCCGGCGGTTGCACTTCGGGCATTTCATATGCCGGATCCCCTGAAGTATAAAGGATAGGATATATATTCTTGATGGGGGGCTGTCAATTGTCAGGTTTTCTTTTGAATACCGGACGCTTCGACAGCTTCATCTACTGGAGAGCCTTCAGCCTCCCCTTCGCATCCTCCACTTCAGGAAGGCCGGGGTCGGCGGATTTCCACAATTCCAGGAATTTTTCGAAATTATTTACGGCGGCGGCGATTCTGGTGGTCCGGAACGCTTTCATGAGGCCGCGATACACGGCGTGATTCGGCCGGAGCAAATCGAGCGCGCCGGGGATGTCCTTGTCCGCAAGTCCTTTTTCCAGGGCGGCGGCCAGGTCCTCGATGCGTCCCTTGATGAACCATTCGGATTGGAAAGTTTCCGGATCGACCTGGCCGTGGACGAGCTGCGACCCGCAAAGGAGAAAGGCATCTGTCAGAAGCATCTCCAGATCAACTAGGGCCTCGGGCCGGGCTTTACGGTGCCTTTTCCCCAGGGCCGCCTGAATCTCACTGAGCAGGGATTCGATGGCGTCCAGGTGGCAGTTTTTGGGATCCAGCCCGTCCTCGGAAACGAGGTCCAGGGCGGCAAGGAAGGACCTGGCCTCTGTGAGAGCGAGGGCCTCGTCGATCCAAGCCGGGCGGAAATCCCGGGCCCTGTAGAACGCGGGAAGGACATCGGAGCCGCAGAGCCGGACGTCGCGGCAATACACCGGACCGTCAAACCCGGTCCGGCCGATCCGGGCTCTCAGGACGCTTCGAGTCGCCTCGACCGGCGAGATCGGCAGAACCCTGCAGGAGGAGAATAGGATCGCCGCGCAGAGCGGGATTAATAGAAATATTGCGGCCGCCGGTTTTCGATCCATCGCCTTTAAAAAGCCCTCGTCTATGACAATACCATGAGGCGTTTATGCCCCATAGAGCGAGCAGCGCCGCCTCGGACTTTCCCTCCGGGTTTACTATACGCACGAAACATGCCATTTTGAATGGGTGATAAGAAATTCGTTTTTCTGCTGCGCCGGCGAGTGGGTATATTTGGCTCAATTTTCCCATCAATCATCGATGGAACCGCTGCCTCTTATAGGGAAGGTGTTTAGTGAGCTACGCAGCTAAAAAAGGTGAGAAAACAGGTAGAAAGCATTTTGCACTCGGGATAAAATAGATAGATAGAGCTCGGACCAGGAGGCTTAACTGCCGGGAGCAATTCGCTTTTCGGTTGCTATGCTGCCTGCAAGGAATCCGAGGGCAATACCTTCGGTCTCAGGCAAGACGACCCGACGGCAAAATAAAGAAGCAAGAGGTATGCGCCTTCTTATCGCCATCGCTGGCGCGGTTTCGATGACGCTCATTTCCTGCGCCGTCGGACCCCCTGCCCCCATTACGCTGCCGACCCCTCCGGGCCCGGCCGCCCGCCCCGGTCCCTGGGACACAACCTACGCCCTCTACAATCCGGCGCTTTTCGGACCGGAGAGGCCGCTCGCCGACCTCATCGTGGCCTATGGGCTGCGCCTCCGGGATGGAAAACTCGAGGACGCGCGGCTGCTGCTCAACAAGGCCCAGCGACGGCTCGAGCTCTGGGTCGGCCGGAGAATGATCAAGGCCTACCGAATCCAACTGGGTCAAAACCCGACCGGACCCAAGGCGCGTCAGGGCGACTCACGTACACCCGAAGGCGAGTACTTCATCTGCGCCCACCGCCGCTCCACGTTCTACCTGGCGCTTTGGATTTCGTACCCGAACCTCGATGACGCGCGCTCCGGCCTCGAGGCGGGCCGGATCAATCAGCGGCAGCTCGAAGAGATCGCCGCGGCGCTCAAGAAGGGCGAGTGCCCGCCGCAGGACACGAACCTCGGAGGTCGCCTGTTGCTGCACGGGCAGCTCCCGGAGCACACGGCCAGGCTGGCCCGAGACCATCGCCGCCGGCCAGGCGCGCTCCGTCCCGGGTTCGAGGTCGGCGATGCGAACCCGGCAGAGGTCCGCGAGTTCTATGACTGGACGGACGGCTGCGCCGCGCTCTTCAACCCGGATATCCGCGAGCTCTATGAATGCATCCCGGACGGCGCCCCGCTGACGATTGTCGCCAACGGCCCGGTCACTCCGCCGCCCACGCGCTAATCAGCGCAACTTCAGGATGCCCTAATCTACAGCCTCATCGCCCGGTTCAAATCGGACCCCTTCGTGCAGGGTTTTCCCCAGGAATTCAAGGTTGAGAGGACCGAGCAATTGTCTCAGCAGCTTCGGGGGATCATCAGTCAGCGGAGATAAAAGAATTTACGAGGCCGGTCGGTGCGGGGCCGGGCTTCGTTGACCGTCATGGGCCGGCCCTTGAGAATATCTACTGACGGCTAACGGTTTCTCCCTCCTCTTCCAGGACCCTGGCCCTGTCCACCGCCCCCGCCCTGGCCCCGGCCTTTTCCCTGGCCTTTTCCACCGCCGAGTCCACGTGCCTGGCCGCCTTGCCGGCAACCGCCGCGACCTTTACCTGTACCCGGCCCTTTCCCGGTCGGTCCGGTTTTATCTCCTCTCGGCATGTTGACCTCCCTTCGGTTTTTTTAAATGAGTATATGCTCCTAATGATAGGCCATTCAAGTTGGCTCCAGCCAGATGGCATTGGAAAAAGGCTATTTCACGACAACCTTGAGGTATGTATTTCTGGGAAGGGCATCATCGAGCTTCATCCCGTTGATGATCGCCAGAGCTTCCCCTTGATTTGCTGGCTCGCCGAATTTCTGGAGGGCCTGGCGTAAGCTCCCCTGGGTCGTGGTTCGTTTTACGTCCAGTCGTTCGGCTTTGACGTTGATTTTATTAGCGTCCGTCAGGTTCTTAAATCGACCCATGGTCTGTTCGAAAAGAGAGGAATATCCATTAAACCGGGACTGCTCCGTATATCCAAGAAAAGCATAAACGGTCTGTCCCTTCTGGATGAAATAAGACATCACGCGAATGACACCTTGCTCTAATGTGACGTCGGAGATTAACCGATGAGCCTGCAATCCGTTGACCTGGATTCTTTCTGATCTCACGACAGCAGCTTTGCTTTCATTGACGAACGCTTGCGCTGCCGCCGATGGGGTTTTTTCGGGTGCCATGGAGAAGAGAATAATCGCATTCTGCTGTTGATTGATCATCTGAACTTGAGAGGCTGTGTTGTTGACTTTCCAACCCGCAGGGACCGGAAACTGAAATCTGAGTTGAGGGTGATAAAAAATATTGCCTTCAACATAACCCTGGCGCGGATCTTCGCCGAAGACAATTCCATCGATCTGCCTTAAATACTGATCGCGATTTATCGCAAATTGGGTTTTTTGAACTTTGGCCCGCCATTCCTGAGTATCTCGTTTGATGGCGGCGATTCTATCGGGCGGGTTGGGGTGAGTGGAGAACCACCCGGGAAGTCCGCCCTGAGACTCTCCCGGATTGAGCCGCTCTAAGGAGACGAATAAATTCGCCATATGATTGGAGTCGTATCCGGCCTTGGAGGAATATTCAACTCCCAGGGCATCCGCCTGGCGTTCGTCATCTCTACTGAAGCTCAAAAATAGCATCCCGACTCCAAATTCGGCCACGCCGGCGTATTTGCGAAACGTGCTTGAAAGCATGGACCCCAGGCCCAACCCTAATTGGGCAAACTGGGCCTTGCTGTACTGTTGGGCGCTGTGACGCGCGGCGATGTGGCCGATTTCATGGCCCAAGACGCCGGCCAATTCGGCTTCGTCGTTGAGGTAGGCCAATATCCCCCGGGTTAGGTAAACATACCCGCCGGGCACGGCGAAAGCGTTGACGGCCGGGCTATCCAGCACCTGGATGGTATAGGGCAGATTCGGCTGGTGACTTAATGCGCCCAATTTTTTTCCCAGGGCGCTGACGTAACGGTCCAGTTCGGCATTCTCATATTTGCCGTAGGTTTGCAAAATTTGTGGGTTCGCCTGCCGTCCCATCGCGAGCTCGTCAGCTGAGGACAGGAGCATGAGTTCCTTTTTGCCGGTGACCGGATTAATCGCGCAGGAAACGGTCCAAACGATCAGGGCGACGATGATGGCTTTGACAACGGCTTTCGAAACGATGTTTCGATCCATTTCACAGCTCCCGGAAGAATTCCCCATCAGGCGAATTGTAAACGTTGAGAATTCATATGCATTCTATCTAAGACACTTTTGAGGTCTGTGAAATCACTGTTTGCCCGGCTTAAGAATCGCGGCAACAAGAGATGGGCAAGCTTGATCGTGCGCTTCTTTCGATCGGGGATGACAAGGACGACATAAATCTCAACGAGCAGCCGGCGGAGAAGCTGCATCTGCTGAAGCTCTTCCCGGTTCAATGCGGAGAGAACGGCGATCGAATCCGGTTCGACCGGCCTCCGGAGTCTTTCCCTCAAATCATCCAGTCTTTTGAAGAGTTCTATTTTGCTTTCCGGAACCACTTCATATACGGCCGCCTCAAGCCTCTTTTCATCTTGATCATCCCCACTTGAATAAAAAAGCACCTGCATTTTATTCTCTCAATGCCTACTACATCATCAGCAAGAAACATGCCAAATTCATAAAACAAGACAGTTGGTTTTTCAGGGGTGAGGAAATTGGCTCAGCCGCTTCCCCTCAGAATCGGCAGCCATCTGTTCTCTTAAACAGCACTTTTTCCAATAAATGAGTACTCATTCTTATCTTTTTAAACGCCGCGATCGGCATCATACCGGCCAACGCGCATCCGTTGGCCGGAATTTTCTGAGAAGAGTATAGAATCTGGAGCGAGACAAGCCGGAAATCCGGCAAGCTTTGTTGATATCTCCGCCCACAAAAGAGATCAGGTCCTTCAGATACTGTTTCTCGGCTTCAGCAACGGCCGCCTTCCGAATTTCTTTCAATTTGGACGGCACTTTGGAAACGCTCGAGGGCATCTCCGGCTGACCCTGGCCGGCCGGCTTTCTCGGGAAAGAGTTTCGGGCCACATGAATACGGATATACGTCGGAAGGTGTTTGGGGAACAGCATCGGTTCATCTCTAGCCGAAAGCAAAGCTTTCTCCAGCGCCTGGATCAGTTCTCGCACATTTCCGGGCCATTTATATGCCTTCACGACCTCCCAGAATTCAGGAGAAGCTCCTTTTGCCACTATTCCAAACCGTTCGCACAAGGAGTTTATATAAAAGACCGTCAATTTTTTGATATCTTCGCGAAGTTCTCTCAAGGGGGGCAATTCAATGCTGAGAGTCCGGAGCCGATGGAACAAATCTTCCCGGAATTGTCCTTGCCGGACCATGCTTTCCAGGTTGCGGTTTGTCGCCGCCATGAGTCTGAAATCGCTCTTGGTTTCTTGACGTCCTCCGACAGGACGGAAGCGGTGCTCTTGAACCACCCGGAGGAATCGCTTCTGAATCAAAAAAGGCAGCTCCCCGATCTCATCTAAAAAAAGAGTTCCTCCGTCCGCTTGCTTGATCAACCCCTCCTCGCTTCGATCGGCCCCCGTGAAAGCTCCCCGCGCGTGCCCAAAAAGAACGCTTTCAACCAGCGTCTCGGGAAGCGCCGTGCAGTCAACGACCACAAAATTTCCTTTGGCCCGGGAGCTGTTGGAATGAATAGCCTTTGCAAAAAGCTCTTTCCCGGTTCCGGTTTCGCCGGTGATGAGAACATTGACGTCGCTGCCGGCGGCCTGGGCCAGAAGTTCCAGACAAGAAGTGATCTTTCGCGAATCGCCGATAATACCGTTTCTTTTCAAAACGGTCGCCGGCTTCCCCGGTTTTCTTTCCGCTCGATATTCCAGAGCCCGGATAATCGGGAGCTTGAGGATTTCAAACGAAGCCGGCTTTTCGATATAATCCCAGGCGCCGTTTTGGATGGCGATCTCAGCCTCGTCGGGATCGCCCAGCCCGGTGATGGCGATGATTTCCGGGGAAGATCGGACGGCTTTGAGCTTCGGCATGATCTCCAAACCGCTTCCATCGGGCATCTGGACGTCCAGAAAAACAATGTCGAATGGCTCGGAATGGATTTTCCTTAGCCCGTCCCGGAGAAGGTGCGTCGAGACGGGGCGATGCCCTAATTGGGTAACGGCTTTCGCGATCCAGTCGCAGATGAGCTTATCATCATCGATGATCAGAACACTCGCCATCGGAATCCCGCTCGTTCTGTTTTCGGTAAAATTACTATTATTAAAAAAAAATGTCAAGACCCCCGGCGCCTGACCGTATGACAGTTCGATGCCCATGCCCTGGAAATTGGGGGACACGATCCGGAAAATTGGGGACAT
>JAFGRZ010000321.1 GCA_016934895.1 Candidatus Aminicenantota bacterium | reverse complement strand
TGATTTTCTGCCGCGTCCATTTTCGCCTCCCTGAAATTCGTGACAGTATATCATATTCCGAATTCCCGGGAAGGAACGCGGAGATCTGGAAATGCAGGAAATGGGAAAAGGAAATACTGTCACCATGACGACCAATGGCCGCCGATCAGATCTCCCCGAGGTGGCTGTAGGCCAGTTGGTAGAGTTCCTTTGACAACTCGCCTTCCGGGAGAGGGCCGTTGAGAGGGTTGATGAAATCGGCGATGCAGACCGGAGTGAGCATTCCGTTTCTTATCGTCGCGTCGGGGCAGTGGTAGCAGATCAGGTAGCGGTTGTTCTCGGGATCGAACGAGGGCGGGGTCTGGATGACGATGAACTGAAAACGGGCCTCCTCGCCGAGCCGGGAAGACCGGATCATCCCGACGATCCGGCCAATCCTCCGGGGATCGATGAACGCCTCCAGAAGGCCGATAAAAAAGAAGGACCTGCGCTGCCGGGACGGTTTCACAATGATCGAAAACAGCTGGCGACCCCTCAGGATCCTATAGATCTTCCTGATCAATCGGTGAGCCGCCGGAGACATTGCCAACACCTGCCCCGTCAACGCGTCGACGAAATATTGATAGACCAGCCAGGATATCCGTCCGTCCCGGGCGCTGGAGGGGATATAGGCGGATGGGAGAATGCCGAGATCCCGCTCGAGGCTGGCATGCTCCTCCGTCAGGCCGACGGGCTGGGCCAGGGGAGTATTGGGATCTTTGACCAGGACGGCCAGGATGCCGTCGAAGTAACGGAAGCGGGAGTACTTCCTGATGAGCCCGGACATCAAGCCCCGCTCCTCTTCGTAGATCGTCAGCGATAGGGAAAAATGGACTTTCTTCCTTTCCATCTTCTGGAAAAGCCTGGTCCGGACCTCATCCAGATCCTGATGAACATGGCTCTGGCCGCTGTCCACGTGAAGGAGAATCCTGTCCACGCCCGCTTCGACGAGACGATCCAGGAGCCTGTCGCGGTCGTCTTCCAGGAAGACGACGCCGTTCGTCAGGATCTGGCAGACCAGGTTCCTGCGTTTGATCGAGGCCACGATTTCAGGGAGACGGGGGTGCAAGGTGGGCTCGCCTCCAAGGAGAGTGATCGTCTGGAGGCTCCGCTTTTCAAGGGCCAGGTCGATCTCCCGCTCGATCGCGGCCAGGGTTTTTATGTGGCTGCGCTCGAGAGTGTAGCAAAGCCGGCATTGGATGTTGCAGGTCCTGTTCGTTTCGATGGTCGCATGGGGCGTTTCGCGTAGCGGATATTCGAGGGGACGAATCCCGGAACCGGCTCTCAGTTCCTCAACCCTCATCTGTGACTTCTTTCGACCTCGTTTTTTTTCTCCGCCCGGTAGGCTTTCAGGGCATAATCAAGGGTGGATCCTGGCACGGTGAGAAGAGTCTCGACAAGGTCCACCCGCGGTTCCCCGTCGGCCGAGAGGTGGACGTCATAGTAGCCGCTGGCCTTGAGGAGAAGGGAGCGGACAGAGCCGGGCTTCTCGGGCGGCGCCGGGAAGACGATTTCGACGGAATCGCCGGTCCTGGGCATGACGAAATACCGGTCGTCGAGCGCGGCCAGGAGTTCATCGACCGCGGGATCGGCCTGCTTCCCCGAGCTCGCCGGAGCGATTTCCCTGACGTCCACAGCCATGTCGTGCGAGTAATCTATGGCCAGAAGGTCGATATTCCAGAACTGCTTCGGCGGCGTGAGCTTGATCCTCAGGGTCTCCCCCGTCACATCCCCGATGTCCAGGATGACCGCCTTATCTTCGGCGACGAAGGGGCCGCCGCCATAGATGATCCCCCGCGGCTTCCAGCCGTCAGGCGTATCCACTCTCACCTGGAGAAGATAGAGTTCTTCCCTCATGTGCCAGGCCGTGAGCTTACGGAATTCGACCCCGCCGGCATTCACCGCATCATACCAATCCGAAACCCGGTTCCCGAAGAGGGTCAGGAATTCCCTGGCTACCCTAGAACCCCAGAAATCGGTCGAGGCATTGAGCAGGAGCTTCGCTTTTTGAGCGTTTCTCGGCTTGGCGAACTCGAAGACGAGATCGTCCTTCAAGGAGGAAACATCTGGAGAGGGATTGCCGTCGTATCGTGACGCCCAGACGCTTGAGTCCTGCTTGACGATGAATTCGGAGATGTCTTCCCGGCCGTTCTGAAGGGCCTTGAGCGGAGAGACCGGGTGGATAAAAGTGTGGATTCGGCCGGCTGCGTCCGGAGCGACCTTGATTCCCGGCGGATGATCCACAACCACCAGCTTCAGTTCGTCCGTGTACTGGCTTTCATCTAGCTCATTGGTGACCAGGATGCGGTAGAGTCCGCCGGTTTCCTTCAGGTGTTCGAGACCGCACCATTCCGTCCTTTGTAAGGCCTGGCAGATGGCGCCGCCATAGGGCTCGGCGTCGAAGATGAAGCACTCGCCGTCAAAAGAATAAACGAAGGGACAGGATTGGGTGGGCGGGGGCGACGGCGCGGTGTTGATTCCAATGATCAGCCAGGCGGCGATCCCGGCGACTCCGGCCCCGATAATAGCCAAGGAATAGTCGTCCCTTTTTTTCAGAACGGCCTTTATGGAGGAGAGCTCGATTTCCTGCCGGGATCCTTTCGGCGTGACTCCAATAAGCTTATACTTGTCAAGACGGGCTTTCTTCAACGGCACCTCGGACCCGTCGTTCAGCGTGACAGTCAGGGCCTCGCTCGGATCCGTTTTCCCGATCTCCTCGGGCGCAAGGTGGGTCACCCTGGTGGCACATGAAAAGGAGAAGAGAAGCAGTGTTCCAAAGGTCAGAAGCCTGAAACTTGACGTTTTCATTTTCTCCCCCATTTCTTTTACGAGGCAGAGAGCCCCATGATTTTTCGGACGGCCTGGACCTTTTCTTCGTTGGACACGTCCGCGAAGTCATAACGCCTCTTCGTTACGGCGTCACGGATTCCACCGATCAGCAGGCCGACGAGTCCGACCGCCACGCCCGCGCCTGCGCTGACGCCCAGAGCGAATTCATAGTCTTCATCGTACTTGGAGCTCGCGCCTGCGATCATGCCGGTGACAATGAAGCCCAATCCAAAACCGGAGAAGAACCCTTTACCGGCCCGTCTTCCCCTCTCCGGGAGCTCGATGGAGAGAACTTCGTCGAGTCGAAGCCTGATCCGGTCCACGTTCCAATAGGGAAAGGGCAAGAGTGCGATATTGTCACCTTCCAGGCTGATCATTTTTCCCTTGTGAGCCGCACCGGTCGAAGTGGTTATTATGACTTCTTCATATTTCCTCGCTTCAAACCGAGAAGATGGAGCG
>JAFGRZ010000320.1 GCA_016934895.1 Candidatus Aminicenantota bacterium | reverse complement strand
TCCTTCCACTTGATCAGTTCGACTGCGTTCTTTTCCTCCCGGAAGAGGCGGGCGACGGTGCTTCGCCGGATGTGGTCGGCCTCGTCTTCGAGGCGCTTGATCTCGACGGTCAGTTCGAGAATGCGGGCCGGCTTCTTGAGTTTGCGGAGGAGGTTGATCATTTCCTGGACGAGCTTCGCGCTTTCGAGCAGCACGGCCGCCAGATCGCGGGCTTCGGGAGGCACACAGTCCGGGCAGTACATTTCTACGCGCGAAGATACGGCCTCTGTTTGGTCGAGAATGTTGTCGAGATGAACGGCCAGCTGATGGATGTCGTAGCGGTCGATCGGCGTCACGAAAGTCTTGTGGAGCTTGGCGACGAGGGCATGGACCGTCTGGTCCGTCTGGTGCTCGATCGTCTTGATCTTCTTGGAGAGTTCGACTGAGTCGCTGCTGCTGCCGGCATCGAGCATTTCCTTGAGGGTTTGGGCGGCCTCCCTGACACCGGCGCCGATTTTGTCAAAGTAATCATAGAACTCCTGGTCCTTCGGAGTTAAAGATCTGAGCATGGCGGCGGCTCCATTCCCGAAGCGAGATTCTTCATTTCGAACGAAGGGGAATGATAATTATATTGATTCAGGAAATGATGTCAAAGGCTTTCCCGGCTGGCCGGGATCGTCGGGTGAGCGGGGGGCGTCTAACGGCTCAAGGCGACGGGACGGCTTTTAGAGCGGTGAGGCGCTTCTTCACTTCTTGCGCTTCCGGGAAATCAGGGTCGGCGTTTTTCCAGATCAGGGCCAGCTTCTTGTATTGTTCGAGGGCTTTGTCGCGAAGTCCCTTCTTCTCGTAGAGCTGGGCCAGGCGGAAGCGGCTGTATGGATGGATGAGCCGGAATTCCCGGGCCACGGGATCCGGCGAAATGAGCTTCTCATATTCAACGATCGCCTTGTCGATATCCCCTTTATTGAGATAGGCCCTGGCCGGAATGTCATAGGTTGAGGGGACGCCGTTCATGATCAGAGTGAATATTTGCCCGACCTGGACGCCGGGGCCCGCGACCTTATGGAAGGCTTTGATCGTCTTTTCCGGATCCCCCTGGGCGGCCAGGATTTCGCTCAGAAGATGATAGTATGCCATTTCAAACGTCTGTTTCTCCTGATCGTTGATCTTGGACCGGGCGGCTTCGATCTCGGCCAGCTTGGCCTGGGCCGCGTCAAGACGGTCCTGCCGGACATCGGCTATGCCCTGATAAAAAACGAGGAGGATTTCATTCAGCGCTCCGGACCGGAGCTTGCGCTCGGCCCGAAAGTCGAAACGCTCATGCGCATAGCGGAGAAATAGATCGTATCGACCCAGGTCGTAGGAAGTCCAGATCAGCGACCGGTAGAGGTTGTCGGCGTTGACAAAGTCATTATCGGCCAGGGCGAGTTCTTTGGCTTTGGTCAGATCGGCGAAGGCGGCTTCTGTTTTTCCCAGGAGGTGATCATAGACTGCCTTGAGCTGAAAGCCCCATCCTTTCAAGGCGCGGGACGGAGCCGCGGCAATGAATTGATCGATCCATTTCAGGGCGTCGGCGTAGTTTTCCTTGAGGGCGCAGATGTACGAGACCCTGTTGTCCGAGCCGAAATCCGGCCTGATCCGGATCGCTTCCTTGAATTTTTCCGCCGCGACATCGAGGCGGCCCATGTAAAAGTAAAGTTCTCCCATGGAATCATGCGGATTGGCATCGCCCGGCGAGACGGACGCGTATTCCTGGAAATACCTGATGGCCTCGTCGTATTTTTCCTGATTGCCATAAGCATAGGCGATCAGGTTGAGGGCCGGGCCGAACCTCGGATAGAGCTTCAGTAGTGCGTTGAGTTCGACGATGGCTTCTTCATGCCGGCCCCTGCTGTTGAGGCGGGCGGCTAGATCCAGGCGCGCCCTTTTTTCCTCGGGATATCCGGTGATGATCTTCTTGAGGATGGAGATGTAGTCTGAATCTTTGCCGTCGACCGCGAGAAGAGCCTGAATATAAAGGCCTTCCTTGCCCGTAACCTTTTTGCCGATCTTCCTGAGTTTCTGGACGGTTTCTTCGTAGGCCGGAATGTTGGCCAGGGCGTAATAGACCCACGCCAGGTAGGAGTAAGCCATGGTGAACTCAGGGTCGAGCTCAACGGCCCGCTCGAGGTGACGCCGGGCGTCGTCATAGTAAAATCGCTCATACTCCTCCCGCCCCCGCAGGAAGGAGTTGTAGGCATCGATCGAGCGGGTCGTTACCTCGGCGATCGGGGTCATCCTGGCTCTGGTCACCGGCTCTTCCCGGCCGAAACCCCTGCCGACCTCCCGGCTCAGGTCGTCGATCTGTCTTTTCAGGATGCTGTCCACTCCCTCGCCGCGGGCGCTGACGGTCTTGAGGATCCCCTTGGTCCCGACGTCCAGGACCTTGACGTCGGTGACGAAAGTATCCCCGGCCTTCATGAAACTGCCCCGGATGAGAGCCTCCACTCCGTCCATTCGGCAGAGTTCGATCCCAAGATCGCTGTCGATAACTCCCTGGTTCTCCTTTCCGATCTGCTTT
>JAFGRZ010000319.1 GCA_016934895.1 Candidatus Aminicenantota bacterium | reverse complement strand
TCTCTTCGAGAGCCGTCCCGACCGGCATCTTCACTTTGAGAAGGATCATGTTCCGATCCTGGGCCGGCATGAATTCCGTGCCCAAAAAGGGAACGATGGCCAGCGACAAAACGAGAATGCCGATAGTGCCAAGGATCATCAGGCGGCGGTGTTGGAGCGCCCAGGTCAGCCATCTCCGGTAAACCTCACGCGCTTTCTGGAACTGCGGCTCTTTCCTCTTTCGTGCCTGGACAGCCGCCGCTCCGTTGGCCGCCCCCTTGCCGAAGAGCGTGTACGAGAGAAGAGGAACGATCGTCAGGGCGATGAACAAAGAAGAGATGAGGGAAAAAGCGATCGCCAGGGCCAGGCCGCGGGTCATCTTCCCGGTGACGCCCTGGGCGAAGATCATGGGCAGGAAGACGACGATGGTCGTCAGGGTGGAAGCGGTGATCGCCATGCCCACTTCCGAGGCGCCAAGGATGGAAGCCGTTTTGCGGTCCTTGCCTTCTTCCCGGTGCCGGAAGGTGTTCTCGATGACGACGATGGCGTTGTCGACCAGCATGCCCACGCCGAGCGTTAGTCCTCCCAGCGTCAGCAGGTTGAGGGTGTAGCCGGCGGCGTAGAAGGCGATGAATGTCGTGATGACGGACAAAGGGATCGCTATGGCAATGGTCAGGGTGGGCCGCCAGTTGCGGAGAAAAAGAAAGATGATCAGAATGGCCAGGAGGCCGCCCATCCAGGCGTTGTTGACGGTCTTGCTCGCGACCATTTGAATCATCTCCGATTGATCCATGGCCATGAAGAACTGGATGTCCGAAGGGAGCGTCTCCCGGATCCCGGCCAATACTTTTTTGACTTCGCTCCCCGTGGTCGCCGTGTTCGCCCCGGAGCGCTTGCTGACCATCAGGAAGACGCCGGATTGCTGCTGGATCCGGCCGACGTAGCGCGATTCCTTCAGGGTGTCCCTGACTTCGGCGATGTCGCCGAGATATATCGGCTCTCCGGCCGCCGAGGCGCCGATGACGACCGACCGGATATCATCCAGGGTCTCGAATTCTCCCATGGTCCGCACCAGGAAATCCGAGTGCCGCTCGACGAGATATCCCGCCGGCAGATTGACGTTCTCCACGGCCAGGGCCCCGATGACCCGGTCCAGGGAGAGGTTCCGGCTCTCCAGCGCCGTCTTGTCAACGGCAACGAGGATCTCCCGGACTTCGGTCGAAAAAACGCGGGCGGCGGCGACGCCGTCGATCCTCTCCAGGCGGGGGGCGACCTCGTCCTCGATGATCTTCTGGATCTCCGCGGTCGGGCGCTTGCCGATGACTCCCCAGAAGACGACCGGCATCTGTCCCAGGTCGAATTTGAAGACCAGAGGATCGGTCGCTTCCGCGGGCAAAAACTGCCTGTACAGGGCGATCTGGTCGCGGACGTCCTGGGCGGCGAAGTCCAGGTTGGTGCCCCACTCGAACTCGACGGTGATGGCCGAGACGCCTTCCGAGGTGATCGAGGTGACTTTTTTCACCCGGTTGATCGCGCTGGCGATCTGCTCCAGGGGTTTGGTGACGGCCTTCTCGAGGTCTTCCGACGAAGCACCCCGGTATGTGGTCACGATCGAGACCGTCGGGAACTCGAGGTCGGGAAAGAAATCCAGCCCCAGCCGGGAGAACGAGACAAAGCCGACCACGACCAGGATCATGGCCAGCATGGACGTGGTAACGCGCCGGTTGACCGAAAATTCTGGGATCTTCATCTCTGGACCTCGCCGGTGATCTCGATAGGAGCGCCGTCCTCCAGGCCGAAGTTGCCCTCGGCGATGACCGAGTCTCCTTCTTCAACGCCGCTCAGGACCTCGACCAGAGTCGAGTTCTGGAGACCCAACATCACGTCTTTCCTCAAGGCCTTGCCATCCCGGACGATGAATACGTGCGTGTTCTCGAGAATGGCCTTCTGGGGGACGACCAGGGCGTTCTCGTGCGTTTCCACCTCAAGGATGATCTGACCGAACGTGCCCGGCCTGAGGACGAGGTCCGGATTGTCTACCGCCACCTCGACGCCGAATTTCTTGGTCTGCGGGTCGGCGGCCAGGTTGACGACCTGGACCGTCCCCCGGAACTCCCGTCCCGGGGTCGCCGGAACTTGCAGGATGGTTTCCTGTCCCTTTCGGATCAACGGGATGTCGGAACCCGAGACTTCCACCCGGATCTTGATCCGGGAGAAGTCCACCAGTGTGAGCACGCCTCCGCCGCTCCCCGGTGAAAAACCGCCCATCAAGGGATTGATGACATCCCCGACCTCGGCGTTTTTGGAAGCAATGATGCCGCTAAAAGGCGCTTTCATGATGGAGACGTCCAGGCTGTGCTTGGCCAGGTTGACGGCCGCCTGGGCCTGGCTGAGCTGGGCGGCGGCGGAATCATATCCCAATTTGACCTGCTCGTACTGCTGCTCGGAAACGGCTTTTTCTTTATAAAGACGCGCCATGCGTTCCCAGTTCGTTTTGGCGTTGTTGAAATTGGCCTGGGCGACGGCGAGGGCGGCCTCGGCCTGCTCGAGTTGAAGCCGGATGGACCGAGTGTCCAGTTCGGCCAGCAGCTGTCCCTTGGAGACGCGCTCGCCTTCGTTGACATAGATGCGGTCGATCTTTCCGCCGACATCGGGCGTGATGTTGATACTCTGCCGGGCTTCGATGGTCCCGGTATAGAACAATTTCTCGGAGATTCTCTGCTTTGTGACCTTGAAGACCTTGACGGGCGCGGCTCCGAAAGTATCGGCCTTTTCCTTGGACTCTGCCTTTTGCGGCGGCTTGCAAGAAATGAGCAGGGCAAGGGCGAGTCCCGTCAGCAGGAACATTCTCAGGGGCATCATTTTCTTCATTTCCTAACTCCTTCACATCGACTCAGACGCTTTCCAACCCGATCCCATGGCCTTTTCGAGCTGGGCTTGGGAGATGACATAGTCATAGATCGCCCGGAGGTAGTTGATCCTCGCCTCGCTGAGGGCGACCTGGGCCGCGCCGACATCGGTGATCGTGATCAATCCTTCCGCGTAGTTGAGCTCGGCCACCCGGACGCTCTCCTTGGCCGCGTCGACGTTCTTCTCCTGGGAGAGAAGCGACTCCTTGGCCTGGTTGAGGTTCAGGTAGGCGGACTGGACTTCGAACTTGATGTTGTTGAGGAGCCCTTTTTCGGTATGCTCGAGCTCCCGGATCAGGGCCTTCGAATGGGCCACCTTGGCCGGAGTCTGGAGGCCGTTGAAAAGCGGAATGTTCAGAACGAGATTGAACGAGTAGAAGCTTTGCCACGTGTCTTTCCCGAATTTGAACTGGTCGGCCCAGGTATTGTAGTTACCGGAGATGGCGATCGTCGGCAGGTAATCGGCCTTGGCGAGCTTGATCATCTCGCCGGCCATCTGTTTCTGGTAGAGGATCTGATTGACCTCCGGCCGGTTGGCCAGCGACCGGGCAACGCTCTCCTCCAGATCGACCTCGACCGGAGCGTAGGTCATGTCGCCGACGATCTCAACCGGCTGGTCCACATCCAACCCGAGAAACGTTTTGAGGCTGAGTTCCGCCAGGGCCAGGTTGTTCCGCGCCTGGATCACCGGCGGTTTCAGATTAGCCACCCGGACTTCTGCCCGAAGCAGGTCCAGCCGGGAAGCCATCCCGACTTCAGACATGTTTCTGACGTTCTGCAGAAGCTTCTCGGCGAGTTCGATGGCTTCTTCAGTGACCTGGACCAGTTGCCTGGCCAGGAGGCAATTGTAGAAACCGCGTTTCACGTTGAAGACGGTCTCCTGGGTGGTCTGCCGGGCCGATTCCTGGGAGGACATATAGTTCAGCTTGGCCGATTTATACCCGGCGCTCAAGCGTCCTCCCGTATACAGGGGGACAGAAAAGGATAGTGTCAACTGGTAGTCCCTGGTGAAATCGATGGCCACGCGTTGCGGACGTCCGCCGGGGATCATGGAGGGGAATTCGAGGACGAACACTTTTTCATCCAGGTTCTGAAGTCCCTGGGCGTTTAGACTGGGAAAGAACTGGGACGCCGCCTCTCTCACCTTGGCCTCGGCCGCGTCCACCCTTTCCCGGGAGGCCAGATAAAACGGGTTCTGCGCGAGCGCCAGGTCGATGCTTTTCTCGAGGGTCAGCACTGTCGTTTCCTGGGCGAAGGGAGCCTGTCCGCATCCGAGCATAAGCCCGAGGGCCAGGAGGGGAAGAACCTTTCTTTTCATTTTGACGCTCCTTTCGCGATGCCTTTGTGCCTATTGATGCCTTGGAGGAAATGACTATGGATGACCTCCGTGGCCTCCCTGACCGAATAGGGACGGTCGTGCCAGTACCGGACATGACAATATCCCTGGAGGACGGCTTCCAAGAAAGTGACGGCCGCCGGGATATCGATCTTGCGGAACTCCCCTGAGGCCATGCCCTCTTTCAGGAAGCCGGACACTCTGTCCAATATTTCTCTACGTTTGATCTTCATTTTGGTTATGAAACGCCTGTCCAGGTCCGAGGCGGACTCCTCCCCCTGCGTCATGAAAACCCGCATCCTCTCGAAGAATGCCCGGTCCATGATGAGCATCCGGGAGATGTTTTCCTTGTCCACGTTGAATTGGAGATAGAGCCGGATCCCTTTCTTCAGCTTTTCCGAGGCGCTGACCGGCAGAGAGCCGATCTTCCGCACCCCCTCATCAAGCTCCTCGAAAAAGTGGGCCAGGATCTCGACGGTGAGATCTCCCTTGCTTCGGAAATACTTGTACAGGGTCGCTTTCGAGATCTCCGCCCCTCGGGCGACATCGTCCATGGTGACGAGCTGGTATCCTTTCCGGACGATGATCCTCTCGGCCGCCTCGATGATGGAGCGGCGGAATCTCTCTCTCCGCCATTCCTCGCGTTCTTGCTGGAGTTCTTTTCTTTTCATTATTCGACTCTTGGGTTTAATCTGAGAACCGGATGGTTTATAGACTAAACTGATGAGTTTAAGCCCGCATGATAGCGGAAGCGGCCGGGCTTGTCAAGGTCCGTCGGAAGGGATTAAAATAATGGTCTCCGGGCGAGCCGACCATGCGGACAGGACCAACGCGCTTTCTGTTATCGCAGGGAATGGTCCTGCTTCTCCTGACCTTTTCCCTTCTCCAGGCGCGTCCATCCCACCCTCTTGCCCAAGACGCCGGCGCCTCTCCCCGCAAGTGGGAGGTCCGCCTCCTCTTAAAGGCGGACGGAGACTACAGGCTCGAGGAGGGAGGACCGTCCGCGGCCGGCTATTTCTCTTTTTCCGTCCACTGGACCGGCTGGCTGGAAAAGGACGATCACGATTACCTTCTCTACCGGCTCGATTGCCGGCTCGGCGACTGGAAGGCCCGGGAGGTTCTGTCCTATCAGGACGCCACCGAGGTCCTGACCACAAACGACTTCCCCGCAAAGCCGGGTTTCAATCTCAAATACTTCATCCGGGTCGGGAACAGCCTCCGCCTCGATTTTCTGGTCGACGGTTTGACGGTCCCGCTGGGCCGGGACGAGAATGCCTTCCCGCTCCTGCTGCCCGCCTCCGAACAGAACGGCCAGAGGATCTCCCTCATCGACTACAATGACGGTGTCTTCCAAGGCTCGAACAGGGTCGAGGTCGCGGAAGCCGAGATCTATTCCGGATCGGTGAATAAAACCTACTCCTGGGCCTGGAAGAACCAGCAATGGCTTCTCAAGAGCCAACGGACCGTCTTCACCTCCCAGTCGCACCAGGTCAAGGTGATCCTCAACATCATTCCTCTTCGAGATCGCTCCCGCCAGGCCCGGTGAAGGTCGCCCGGCCGCTCAGGCCCGGGGGTGATATTTTTCGTAGACCTGGCGAAGCCGCTCCCGGCTGACGTGAGTGTAGATCTGGGTGGTCGTGATCTGGCTGTGTCCCAACATAAGTTGCACCGAACGCAGGTCGGCTCCTCTCTCCAGAAGATGGGTGGCGAAAGAATGCCGGAGGACATGGGGACTGACCTTGGTTTCAAGCCCGGCCTTCCGGGCATACTCCCGAAGCATCTTCCAGATCCCCTGGCGGGTGAAGGGAGAACCCAGGCGGGTCAGGAACAGAGCCTCGGCCGGCTCCTTCATCAGCCGGGGCCGGACGCCGTCGATATATCTTCGGGTCAACGCGGCGGCCGTTTGGCCCAGGGGGACAACCCTTTCCTTCCCGCCTTTCCCCCGGCAGATGACATAGCCGTCATCCAGGTTGAGATCGCCGGGCCGGAGCCGGATGAGTTCGCTCACCCTGAGCCCGGTCGCATAGAGAACCTCGAGCATGGCCCGGTCGCGGAGACCGTGGAAATCCCGTTCATCCGGCTGAAGGACAAGACGGGCCGCTTCATCGACGGTCAGGAACTTGGGCAGGGAGAGCCACGCTTTGGGAGAGGAAAGGTTCGCCGCGGGATCTTTGTCGACGAGCCCGTCAAGGAGGAGGAAGCGATAGAACGACTTCAGCGCCGAGATGAGCCGGGCCAGGGACCGGGCCCGAAGCCCCGCCTGGCTCTGCCGATGAACGAACAGGGCCATCGTGTTTTCGTCAACCCGGCCCCAGTCCTTTTTCTCCCTTTTGAGGAACAGGAAGAATTTGTCGAGATCACGCTGATAGGAAACAACGGTGTTTTGGGAGAGCCCTTTTTCGACCGAGAGATAATCCAGGAAGAGGCGAAGGATGTCATCCCCTGAGGAGCGCGGCGCGTTCATCCGAGAAAAGGATTGGACTCCTTCTCCTCGCCGACCGTGGTCCAGGGCCCATGCCCGGGGAGGACGATCGTCTCCGGTGAAAGAGTCAGGATCCGTGTCCGGATGGAATTCTCCAGGTCACGCGTTGAACCTCCGGGGAGATCGGTCCGGCCGACACCGCCGTTAAACAGGGTGTCGCCGGAGAAGAGAAATCCGTCACCGAGGAAGCTGACGCTGCCCGGGGTATGGCCGGGCGTATGGACAACCTGCAGGCTCGACTTGCCGATGGAAATCGTGTCTCCGTCCTGGAGAAGGCGGTCCGGAGGCGGCGATTCCTTGGCGCAGAGAAAGAAGCTCAACTCGGATTGGAGGCGGCTCTCCAGAAGCGGCTTATCGAGCTCGTGGATACAAAGGGGAATCCCGAACTTATCCTTGACATCCCGGTTTGCGCCGATGTGGTCGAGGTGGCCGTGGGTGTTGAGGAGAATCGACGGCTCGAGCCCGAGGTCATAAATCAGAGGGAAGATCCGCTCCGCCTCGGCACCGGGATCGATGACGGCGCAGTCGAGCGTGTCGCCGCAGTAGACAAGGTAGCAATTCGTGTCCAGGGGACCGACGACAGCCAGCGCGTACTTGATCATTGCGCTCTTGGCGCTCATCATAATTCGAAGGCCCGGGCAAGTCAAGAATAGGCTCAGGGTATAGGCTCGTCGGCCCGGGAATTTCCCCCGGCGAGGGAAATTCCCTTATTTCCTCGGCTCGCTCTCCGCTTCGCGGAACCCTGCCCGCTCGCCTCCGGATGACCTCCTCGCCTATACCCCTCGCCTTGGTTAAAAGAAGTTTTGCCGCTCTCTCCTCATACGGGTTTCTCATGCCACTGCCCCTCGCCTAAGGGAAAAGAACCGCTCAGTCGTCGACGGACCTCCAAGTCAATACCCCTCGCCTGGGCAAAAGGAAAAGCTCAAAGCACTCTTCATACGGGTTTCTCATGCCACTGCCCCTCGCCTAAGGGAAAAGAACCGCTCAGTCGTCGACGGACCTCCGAGTCAATACCCCTCGCCT
>JAFGRZ010000068.1 GCA_016934895.1 Candidatus Aminicenantota bacterium | reverse complement strand
TCACCCATTTCTCTGGAAAGGGGATTGTGTCTCCCGAATTTTCCGGTCATGTCCCCAATTTCCGCCGTTATCCCCGGCACAAACTGTTATACGGTCAGCGGCGTGACCGATTGCTTTCTGGGGCGTTCTGGCTTAAGGTGATGAATGATGGCCCAGGTCAAGCCCTTCGCTCCGGCCAAACTTGTTATCGGCGTCATCTATTCGGAGGAACGCTATGGCACCGGCGCGGAGGAGAGGCTGGTTTCTCTCTACGGAGCCGTCGACCTGAAGAGCTCGGCTTTTCCCTTCAATACGACGGATTATTATGAACGGCAGATGGGGAAAAACCTGCACCGGCTGTTCCTGAGCTTCACCACGCTCATCCCGCCCGACTCGCTGAGCGAGATCAAGGCCCGGACAAACTCCCTCGAGGAAGAGCTGAGGGAAGCGTTCTCCGGGAAGGCCCGCCTGGTCAATCTCGATCCCGGCATCCTGACCCGTTCCGCGCTGATCATGGCTACAGCCAAGGATTTCGCCCACCGGGTGCCCCTCCAGCGCGGGATCTACGGCCACCTCGAGATCCTGTTCACCAAGACCGCCGTCCGCCTGCTTCCCTGGACATATCCCGATTTCCGGCAGCAAGGATATCAAAATTTCCTGCTCGAAGCGCGGCGCATCTATCTGATGCAACTCAGGGGGCTCGAGCGCTGGGACCGCAGAGCTGAAGGCTGAGGAACGGTCCGTGGTCAGGAGTCCTGTCTGATTGTCATCTGTCCGAAGCTGGGATTGACCGGCCGGATTCGTTTTCCCCCTTCAAGCGGCCGTCGACGATATCCGCCGCGTTGGAGGACCGAAGCCGCTGCGGGCCGCGCTATTCTTCGGGTTCGAAGGCCGAGATATGACGGAGTTTGCGGATGATCCCGGGCAGGACTTCGAGCATGCCCTGAACGTCCTCTTCTGTATTGAAGCGCCCCAGGGAAATGCGGAGGCAGGAACGGGCGACCTCGGGCTTCAAGCCGATGGCCAGAAGAACATGCGAAACGTCCTCGGATTCCGAGCTGCAGGCGGAGCCGGTGGAGACACAGATTCCCTTCGTCGCCAGCGCCAGGAGGATGGCTTCCCCCTCCAGTCCGGGGAAGGCGATATTGAGCGTATTCGTGACACGTTTTTCCGGATGGCCGTTGAACTTGAGCTTGGGAATTGCGTCCTCAATGCCCTTTTTCAAAGTGGCGGTCAACCCGCCGATTCTCTCTTTGTCTTTCTTTCCGCGCTCCATGAGGATGCTGACGGCCTCGCCGAATCCCACTATCCCGGCCGTGTTTTCGGTCCCGCCGCGGAGCCCGCGTTCCTGGTGACCCCCGTGAATGAAGGGACGGATATCCGCTCCCTTGCGGACATACAGAGCCCCGACTCCTTTGGGGCCGTAAACCTTGTGGGCGGAAAGGGTCATGAAATCAACACCGAGTTTGGCCACATTTATGTCTATCTTGCCGAAGGACTGGACGGCGTCGGTGTGGACGGGAACGCCTTTTTCCCGGGCCAGGCCGACGATCTCCTCGATCGGTTGAATCGTCCCGATTTCATTGTTGGCCTGCATGATCGAGATGAGAGCGGTCTGGGGCGTGACGGCCCGGCGGAGGAAATCGAGGTCCACGACTCCGTCGCTGTCCACCGGGACATGCGTGACTTTATAATTTTTTCTCTCGAGATCATCGGCCATCTGCAGAACGGCCGGATGCTCGATCGCCGAGATCACGAGATCCCTCTTGTCGGGGCAAGCGTCGAGGACTCCCCGGATCGCCCAGTTGTCAGACTCGGTGCCGCTGCTCGTAAAAAAGACCTCGCTTCGCTGAGCGCCGATCGCCTTGGCGACCGATTCCCGAGCCTGGGTGACGAACTCTTTGACCCTTCGGCCGATGGGATAGAGAGAGGAGGGGTTCCCGAAATGTTCTTTCAGGAACGCGGACATTTTCTCCGCCACCGCAGGATCGACGGGAGTGGTGGCGTTGTTATCGAGGTATATCACATCCATCTTTATCTCCAGGCTGGATATCGCCCGGTCCGTTCAGCCGCGATCAGGTCAGATTCGCCTCCAGGATCCTGGCGACCTCCAGGCCGGCCCGTTTCTGCCCTTCCTTGGCCGCCGCCCCGATGTGGGGCGAAGCCATCACGTTGGGATGGTCGATCAGCGCGAAATCCGTCGGGGGCTCCCTCTCGAAGACGTCCACTGCCGCAGTCCGGACCTTACCGGAATTGAGAGCTTCCAAGAGCGCGGCTTCGTCCACGACTCCGCCGCGAGCGGCGTTGACCAGGATGACGCCGTCCTTCATCTTCTGGAACTCCTCGCGGCCGAGCAAAGGTTCGGCCTGCTTGGGCGTATGCAGGGTGATGATGTCGGATCGGGAGAGGAGGTCCTCCATCTCGACCTGACTGACGTTGAGTTTTGTCTCGACCCGGACGACGTCATAGATAAGGATTTTCATGCCGAAAGCCAGGGCCCGCTCCGCGACGGCCAGGCCGATCCGGCCGCCCCCGATGATCCCCAGTGTCTTCCCGTGAAGCTCGGTTCCGGAGAGAGCCTTTTTCTCCCATTTGTGTTCCTTCAAGGAAAGGTTGGCCCGACCGAGCTGACGGACGGCGCCGAGCATCAAACCCAATGTCAGCTCGGCGACGGAGATCGTCGTCGCCGCCGGAGTGTTGGCCACCTTGATGCCTTTTTCCTTGGCGGCTCCGACATCGATGTTATCCAGCCCGATGCCCGCCCGGACGATGATCTCCAGCCCGCTGGCCGCCTCGATCACTTTCCGGGTCACTTTAGTGGTGCTCCGCACGACGATGGCGTTGAAGCCGGGAATGGTCCGAACGAGTTCGGCCTCGTCCATTCCCGTCTTCACCGTCACTTCGCCGCCGGGAATGGCCTGGATCTTCTCCGTGGCCTCTTTGTCCAAAGAATCCGCGAGAAGGATCTTCTTCATTTCCAGTTCTCCCTTAAGACGCTCCCGGCGGCGGCGACGGATCGGCCTTTTTCGAACGAGAATCCGAGGTCCGCCAACGTCAGCTCCAGAGCCGAAAGCGAGGTGATGACATCGAATCCGCCCATATAACCGAGGTGCGCGATCCGGAAAAACCGGCCTTTGTTCGGATCCTGAGCGCCGGCGATATAGGCTTTGTACTTCCCCTGCATCGTCTTGACCAGCTGGACGCCGTCGATGCCGTCCGGCACCTTGACCGCCGTCAGGATGTTCCCGGGATTCTTGGCCAGAAGCTCGAGCCCGAGCGCCTTGACGCCGGAACGGGTGGCTTCGCCGAGAACCCGGTGATGTTCCAGGATGCCCTCGAGACCCTCGGCCTTGATGATGTCCAGGGCTTTCTTCTGTTGGATGATAAGGGATACTGCGGGAGTCCAGGGAGTGGTCTTCTTTTGCAGGTTCTTCTTGGCCTTCTTGGCATCAAAATAGAAGCGGGGGAGCTTAGCCGTCTCGACGCACTTCCAGGCTTTGGAGCTGAAGGCGATATAGGCCAGGCCGGGCGGAATCATGAACGATTTCTGGGACCCGGAGACCATGATGTCGACCTTCCATTCGTCCATCGGGCACGGCGTCGCCCCCAATCCCGAGATGCCGTCGACGACAAGAACCGCCTCTGTCTTGGCAACAACCTCTCCGTAGCCCTTGATGTCATAGATCGCCCCGCTGGAGGTTTCCGAGAGGGTTGAAAGAACGGCCTTCACTCCGGGATTGGCCTTGAGCTCGGCGGCCAGCTCGTCCGGGCTGAAATCGGCTCCCCATTCGAGCACGATCTCTCGGACGTTCACTCCGTAGGCCCGGCAAATCGCTGCCCATCGTTCGCCGAACTTGCCGCCGCTGATGGAGATGACGGTATCGCCGGGGCTCAACGTGTTGACGATCGCCGTTTCCATGGCGCCGCTCCCTGAGGAAGTCAGGATGAAAACATCCTCCTGGGTCTGGAAGACGTATTTGAGACCTTCCGTAACCTGCATGAAAATCTCACTGAATTCCGGCGTCCGGTGATGGATGATGGGCTGGGCGGCGACGGCCAGGACCTCGTCCGGGATAGGAGTCGGACCGGGGGAGAGAAGATAATATTTTTTTATCACAAGAAGCCTCCTCATAAATATGAAAAAAAGCAGCGAAACAAACCCTCCCCCACGTTATCAGAAACGCCCGATAGAGTCAATGAACGGAGCGCGCTTCCGACCTTTCCCCGATAGCCCTACAATTGGCGCAAAAGCTCGGTCAGGAGAGCCGTCCTTTGGACCAAAGAGGGGAGGAGAAGGTGTTCGTTCCCGGCGTGGATACCTTCGCCGTCGGGTCCCAGGCCGTCCAGGGTGGGCACCCCCATGCTCGAGGCGATCGAGGCATCCGATCCCCCGCCCGAACGCCCCTGCGTCAACCGGAGGCCCATCGCATCGGCTATTTTCTGGGCTCTCCTGAAAAGCTGGCCGGAGGCGTTGGTCTTTTCCATTGGGGGCGTCAGACTGTCCATGCTGAACTTGAGCTTGGCTCCGGCTCGAGCCGGGGTCATTCGCTTGAGCGCTTTCAGGATTCTCTCTTTCTGCACGTTTGTCCAGAAGCGGACGTCCATCACTCCCCACGCGGACTCGGCTATGACGTTGGCCTTTTCCCCGCCCTCGATCCGGTCGACGCTGATTGTGATTCCTCCCGTCGCCAATTTTTTCAAGCGTTGGAGCTGAAAGATCAATTCTTCGATGGCGTTTATCCCTTTTTCAGGGGTCCCGGCGTGGGCGGCTTTGCCCTTGACATCCAGCCGGACCCCAAGCCGCCCCTTGCGTTGGGTTTTCAGAGCCCCCCCGGGCAGCGCCGGTTCAAGGCAAAGGACAAGTCGTGACTTCCTGGCCAGCCGGGCGATCATCTCGTGAGCGGCCTCGCTGCCGATCTCTTCAGCGGAATTGATGAAAACGGCGATTCTCCGGGCCGGCCGGAGATTGAATTGATGGAGGGCCTTCAGGGCAAAGATCGCTTCTACCAGCCCCGCCTTCATATCGAGGACGCCGGGCCCGAAGACCTTGCTCTGGGATATATAAAAGGGCATTTTGGCGAGCTGGCCGACGGGCCAGACCGTGTCGATGTGGGTCAAAACGAGGATCTGGCCTTCCGTGGAGACCTTCGGCGAACCCGGATATTCGACCAGGTGAAGATCTCCGATCTCTTTCTGAGGGAAACGGGTAACCTTGGCTCCGGTCTTTCTGAACTCACCGACAACGAACGCGGAACAGCCGTCCACAGCCTTCTTGTCTTGAGAGGGGGATTCCCGGTGGACGATGTTTTTCAGCAGATGGGCCATCTCCCCCTGGCGGGAGTTGAAATAGATATTGAAGTCCATGGGCGCGCCTCCCGTCCTTTACTCTAGCACAGCCCTCGGGAAAAACAAAAAGCTAGATTTTCCCGACGAGCGTCTTGGCCTTTTTGAAGAGACGTTCGGCGCCCCGGACGAGTCGGCCGACGGGTCGTTGCCGCAACCGGATCGAGCGATGAATGCAGACTTCGTGGCAGCAGAGGCAGTGGATGCACTCGCTCTTATCAATCCAGGCCTTTCCCTTGACTTCCCGGATCGTCCGGGCCGGACAGATCCTGATGCATTCCAGGCAGGCCTGACACTTCTGGGGGACGATCTCGGGAGTGAGGACGAGCTGGCCGGAAACGGTGGCATACAGGAACGATGGAAGGCGCCGGCGGAAAATTCCGGTGGCGATTGCGGAGGGACGAAAATCCCGGGCCTCGACGCTCCGGATCCTTTCTCCCCGGATATCAATGCGCTCGAGATCGCCGACGCCGATCCCCCGGGCCGCCGCGAAGGATGTGGTGAATACCTGGAAAGGATCGGTTCCCACGATCCGGGAAGCGGCCGCGTCGACGGCCACTCCATCGCGGCCGGCAATGACAAGACCGAGCCGTCTCGGGATTCCGGAAGAGGGACCTTCACCTTCCATCGCGACCACGGCATCCATAATATTCAGGCTCGGCGGAGCCGCCGAGAAAACGTCAACGAGCATCTGAGAAAAAACATCGTTCCGGGGGAAACGGCGGTGGTATTCAAGGCGCAGCCCGGAAGGGATAATGCCGTACATATTCTTGACGGCACCTGTGAATGCGGTGAAACTGTGCGTTTTCAATTTGGGCAGGTTGATAACGGCATCCGCTTCAAGAACAGGCCGGGCGATGAAGACCGACTTCAGGATGGTTCCGTCGAGTGAGACCTTAACAAATCCTCTCTCCCTCAGGTTCACCAGAGGCACTCCGAGTCCCTTGCAGACGCTCCGGAAGCCGGTGGTCAAGAACTCGTCTCCCGGCCCGAAGTTGACATCGTCGCCGACCGTCGGGAAGATGCCGCGGTCAAGAAGCAGACGCAGAACCTCACGGGCAAATAAGGGATGGGTGCAGATGGCCCGTTCCGGGGAAGCTTGAGGGGAAAGATGGTTGATCTTGACAAAGACATTCATCCCGGGAGCCAATAAAGAATCCAGGCCGCCGAGAAGGTCCAGGCTCCGGCGGACGGCCTGCGCCAGCGGCCCGGCTTCATAGAGGGGGCATCGGACGACGGCGACACGGGGAATCGGCCGGCGATCCTTTCCAAGACAAGAGGCGGTTTCCAGAGATCTCATCATTGACTTCGAATATTCTAGCCGATAAGAAGGGGCAAAGCGAGGATAACGGCTTCCGGTTTTCACTGAGACAAGGGGACCTATGTTAACCTGATGGCCCAGTATCAACCGGAGCACAAAGCGAAGGATTACCCGGAGATTTCCCGGCGTCTGACCCGGAAAGAGCACCTCGAAGCCCTGGAATGGGCGAAACAATACGGAATGTCGCGACTGGACAGGTGAAGCCGCTGGAACGGCCGCGGCCCGGCCGGCGTTGATTTAAAGACGGCTTTGCCGTACATTAAGAAAAGAAAGACCACTATGAGGGCGAGACATTGTCCAAGACCGGGGCGCGCCGCGCTCCTCGCTTTCGGACTGCTCACGATCATCCCGACGGGTTTGTGGTTGCGCAGCGAGGTTTACTATCCCTGGAAGGGGACTCATATCGGCGCCCTGGAAGGCAAGGAATGGTTCGGCCTGGTCCTGGCCCCGGCCAGGGGAGCCGCCTTCGGTCTTCGTCTGCGTATCCAGGGGGACGGCCAAACAGCCGAGAGCGATGATTTCTTCTTCATCGTCTCCGAGGTCGGCCCCAACTCCCCGGACGGACAGTACGCCCGGATCGCCGCCGACCTGAGTTTGCCTTTTAAGCAGGGAAACGACACTCCCATTCTGATCAAACCTCCCTCCAAGTCTGACCGGCTGATTCTGGAATGGTCCCGCCAGGATGACCGGACGGTTTTGGGCCGAATCCGCGCTCCCGAGGACATCACTTTTCAAATCCTTCACTACTTTCCCTGGAACCTCAAGGGGGAGTATCGTCTTCTCCCCGACGGCCAGGTCCAGGGTGAAGGTGGAGAAGGCCGGGTCTATCATTATATTCTCTGGACGGACCGCTTGGGAGAATCGCTGCCGTCTCCGGAAGACCGGACTCTGCCTCTCTCTTTTTCCACGGAAAAAGAGAGAGACCTCCACTTCATCGCGGCCGTGGGGGATAACCCCGAAACCCTAAAAAACCATATCTATCGCTACAAGAACCGGAAGACCATCGAAGCCTTCCTCCGGGATGAAGAAACGCGATATCGGAACAAGAGGGTGAAAGTGGATGGACTCTTCAAGGGGGCCGCCGAAGCCATCACCAACAACCTCTTCTGGATGACTCTCTATCAGCCGGGCCGGCATCGTCTCTACACTCCGGCCGGACGACGCTGGATCTTCCCCCGGACCGACGGCACACCCGACCATTGGACCATCTTCGCTTGGGATTCATTCTTCAATGCCTTGGAAGCCTCTATCGAGAGCTCCTGGCATGCCCGACAGATCATGACCGCCGTTTTGGAAACGCAGTATCCCAACGGCAACATCCCCAATTGGCGGGCCCGGTTCGGCGGGACTCCCGACCGCTCCCAGCCTCCGGTCGGCGCTTTTGTCGTGCTCAAGCTCTTCGGAAAACTGGGCGATTTGGAACTCCTCAAGACGGCTTTCCCTCATCTGGCGAGGTGGCATGCCTTCTGGAAAGCCCCCAAACCCGACGGACGGCCGCGGCGTGACGGCAATGCCGACGGACTGTTGGAATGGGGTTCGGATACGGACCTGGTCGCCGGAACGGTTCCGGCCTGGGAAGAAAAGGCCCCCGGAAAACAGCGGGCTATGTGGGAGTCGGGACAAGACGATCTTCCCAATTGGGAAGAGGCGTCTTTCGACGAGAGCAAGGGGACGCTGACCATGAACTGCCTGGACCTCAACTGCCTCTACGCCCTCGATGCCTATTGCCTTGCCCAGATCGCCAGCCTGTTGAACCGGCCGGCTGATTATGCCGCCTATCTCCAGGAATACGAAGATATGCGGGAGCTCATCAACGAAAAGCTCTGGGACGAAAGACAAGGATTTTATTTCGATCGCCATTGGGACGGGCGTTTCTCCACCCGGAAAGCCGCCTCAAACTTCTACCCTTTGCTGGCTAGAATCCCGGATAACCGGAAAGCTTCGCTGCTGGTCAAACACCTGCTCAATCCCAAGGAATTCTGGGGCGAATACGTGCTCCCGACGATCTCTCGGGACGATCCGCTCTTTCCCAAGCAGCAGTACTGGCGAGGAACGGTCTGGCCGCCGACGAACTATCTGGTTTATCAAGGATTAAAAGCATACGGATTTGACGCGGTGGCCACCGAATTGGCCCAGAAGGGCCTGGCCTTGTTCCTCAGGAGCTGGAAAAATTTCCAGATCTGCCCGGAAAATTTTGATTCCCGGACTGGAGAAGCCGGGGGACAGAGATACCAGAGCTGGGGCCCCCTGTTCGCCCTTATCGCGCTCGAGGAATATTTGGACTTCACACCCTGGGAAGGCTTCCGTTTCGGAATCCTCGATCCCGAGAAGAAGGGAACGCTCAGCCGGATCTCCATCCAGGGCAGGCATTATGAAGTCCGGGTCTCCCGCTCTGAAACCAAACTCAAGGAAGAAGATCGGGACATCATCAAAGCCAACGGGGCCGCCGTCTTCCGAAGATTTCTTTACTCCGAGAACGAAGTGTCCTTCGAGATCACTTCCCTGGAACCGCGGGAGATCGAGGCCCGGTTTCTGAAAAAGGGCAAATACCAACTCCTGCTGGACAATCAGATTACCAAGATTTTCAAAGGGGATTCCCAGAAGTTCAAAGTCCCCGTGGGGGCGCACGCGGTGCTGATCCAGCTTCTTGAGGGCCAGGACTAGCGATCCGCCCGATAGGCCCGCTTCAAGGTGTCTCCCCGAAGGCCCTGCCTCAACGCTTCGAGGGCCAGGACCTCCTCCGGAGGAATGTTGCCCAGATTGACGTTGAGACCGAAGCGGAGGATGAGATCCTGTTGTTGGTTCTTGAGCGGCGCTTCCCAGATCAAGCTGTCGACCGCCATCCCCCCGTCGAGAATCCGTTCGATCTCGTCGGCCTTGGTCTTTCCGTCCTGGTCGAATATTCCAACCCCCCGGCCGGCTTCTCTCGCCTCGATGATGACCTTGAAAGCTCCCCGGCCAAGGTCCTCACGAATAAGCTCGTGGATCATTTCCGGAGCAGGCGCTTCCGAGGGATCTTTTTTGCCGACCTCGGTGACAACCTTGAATCCCATGTCCGCAGCCCTCTGGATCGCATCCCGGCGAGTCGCGCGATCCATCTCGATGGTGCCGTCGGAGACCTCGATGGCCGTGAAACCAAGCTCCTTGGCCCTCTTCAAATAGGAGGCCAGGCTGTTTTGCCAGACGGAGACTTCAAGGAAGGTCCCCCCAGGCATAATGTCCACCCCGGCGGCATGGATGAGCTCGTTCTTCATCCTGAGCACATCCCGGTCGTAGAAGGCCGAAGTTCCGAAGGTGAGCTTGATGATATCGACATAATCGCCGGCCGTCCGGAGCAGATCTTTGAGCGCATGTTCGCCGAGCCCTTTGTCTATGACCATCGTCAGGCCGGATCGACGCGGCTTGTCGCTTCTCCCCGGATAAGGGATTTTAAAAGCTCCGTTCCAGGCTTTGTCTGGCATGTTTATCTCCTCTTTACCGAAACCCTCTTTTTAAAAAGTCCCCCCAGCAGCCTCTCAGGCCGGAAAAAACGGCGCCGCAGAATGCCGTTGTCCGATGTTTGGCCAGCTCGCGGCAGGCCATCCAGCGAGCTTCCGAAAGGGGCGCTTGGTCCAAACCCGGCATAAGGATCCGGTCATACAGAATGACGGTCTCGGCGATCTTCTCGGAAATGTTGGCAAAAAGAGATTTCGCTGTTTCCCGCTCATCCAAGAACGGATGTACGAAGAAGGACCGGGCTCCTTCCTCGATCCTGGGAAAAAGGATGACGGTTTCGGGATCGACCAGTTGGTCTTCTTTTGAGCGATAGGAAGATAGGTCCACCGCGCATTTTTTCCGCCATTCCTCTTCTCCCGGCGTTGTCAAGCCTTCCCGCCAAAATTCGGGAAAATGGCGGCGCAGCATCCCCATTCTGACGTTATCGACGAGAGAGCCCATGAACCAGCGGATGTGCCGGCCCTCCTTCCGAAAATGGACGGTTTCGGTAGAGAAGAGGCCCAGGCCGCGCTTCAGGCCGGTGAGCAGGTAGACCGTTTTCCCGCTTCCGGCTCCGCCGGCGATGATGAAAAGCCGGTGAGCTCCGGGCTGATACAGTGCGCAGGCATGAAGATTGTAGATGCCGTGTTTCTTTTCCAATAGGAACAGCGTCAAGCGGTAAAGGAGTCCGAGATTCCCCCAAAGGCTGAAGCGCAGGTCCGAAGCTCGGCGGGCGAGGGAAATCAAAGGCCCCTCGATGACGGCTTTGCCCCCTGGTATGCGGAAGTGGGGAGGGACAGCGGGATCGTCCTTGATCCGTATCGAACCGTCCGCTCCGGCCGGATAAGGGATCTTCTCGACTTCCCGGAAATCCGTGTGCAGCGAGCTCACAGCAAGCGGGGGAGGCAAGACCGGAAGGAGTGACTTTCGGTTGGAACGGATGGCCAAGGTGGCCTCGAGAATGCGGACGCCCGACCGCCATTCACTTCGCACCATCGTGTCTCCCCGTTCGCATCTTACCCGAATGATGATGAATCCTCAATCCGGACCGCCCTGGGCCGGACATCGATACCAAGATCCGATACATCATCGTTGGTCAACTCTTGATCCCCTCGGCCGAAGGAGCATTTCTTAATGGGAAAAAGACGAAAACAGACAGGACGAAGGCCGCCGCGCCCAATCCTCCCAAGACTAGGAACGGAGAAGAGATGCCGAGTTGATCGGAAATGAAGCCGGCGAAGAGAGATATCAAGGCCCCCGATACCATCGAAAGGTTGGCCGCAAAGCTGAAGGCCTGGGATTGATGAACGGCCGGGACGGAGTTTCCGACGAAGGATTGCAGAGCCGGATAAATCAGAAACAGAAACACCCCGAAAACACAGAGCCCGGCGACGGCCAGTCCGGCCCTATCGGCGCAACCGATCAGGAAAAGGGAAAGCACGGCCCCGCCGAAACTGAGCTTGTACAGTCGAAGGCGGCCGAAACGAAGACTGAGGGAGCCGAAAAGATAGGTCATGACGGTCCCGATTCCAATCCAAAGGGCCAGATAGAAGCCGGTCCGGCCTATCGGAATACCGAACTTATGGTGGAGAAGGGAAGGCGCGAAATACACGGTCATTCCCCAGCATGCTCCTCCAAACAAGAACCCGATGATGACAGGGCGCATCCGCCGGATCGTTTGCAGCCACGAAGCCATGTTCAAACGATGGTTGATATCCTTCTCGAAGGCCATGTTCCTAACCAGCAAGAAACTGATCAGGCCCAGGACGAAGCAGACCGCCGCCCAGGTCCGCAGGGAAGTCGGCCAACCAAAGCGCTGGGCCAGAAACCCCGCCGAGATGAACGCCAGGACAACGCCCAGGTTCCCTGAGCCGCTCTGGACGCCCATGGCGAAGTCAATCCCCTGTTCCGGGTGGGTTCGGGCCACCCAGGCCATCCCCAGGGTGTGATAAAAGCTGACAAAGACCCGGAAGAGAAGCCAGAGCGAAAAGAGCATCCAGTAGCTGGACGATAAAGGGATCAGAAGGAGAGAAAGCGAGATCCCGACAAAGCTCCAGGCATGGACGATCCGGTAGTCCCAACGTCGGGAAGCGTGGACGATCAAGATCTGGAAAAGGAGAGTGGTCAACAAGCCGAAATTGGAGAGCAGGCCGATCTGGGAATATCGGACGATGAGGATCTGTTCGGCGTAGAGGATCGGGAAAACCATGGGGATCGCCACCGTGGCCGCATCGTTGAGTCCATGGAATAGCGAAGCGGATATGAGCAGGCGCCGCGGGATTGTCATGGCCCCTGATTTTGGCGCAATGGGACCAGGTTGTCAAACACCGCCGGGCTCGGGCGAGCCTCTTCTATAAGGTCGAGCGATCCGAATAATGGTTGCAACTTGGCGGCCGGTCGGGTAATCTTACTTTTTCATCCGGACAAGGAGGTCAGGATATGTCACGCTTTTCACGCAGAGGTTTTATCAGGACGGGCCTCGGGATGGCCGCAGCTTCCTGGCTGTTGCCGGTGAAGAACGGCTCGGCCGGGTCACGGTCCGGCGGAGGCGAGAACGCATTTTGCGCCGTGGCCAGCGGAAACGGAAGCCGGGCCACGGAGAAAGCCATGAATCTCATGCGCCGGGGAAGCGATCCTCTCGACGCCGTCATCGCCGGCGTCAACATCGTCGAGGAGGATCCCGACGATGCTTCCGTCGGGTATGGAGGCGTGCCCAACGAAGAGGGAGTGGTCGAACTCGACGCTTCGGTCATGTACGGCCCGACCCATGCGGCGGGAGCCGTGGCCTCCCTCCGCAATATCAAGACACCCAGTCGGGTGGCCAAGCTGGTCATGGAGCGGACCGGCCACGCCCTCTTGGTGGGGGAGGGAGCCCTCCGCTTCGCCAAGGCCCACGGATTCAAAGAGGAAGACCTCCTCACCGAGAAGGCCCGCGCGATCTGGCTGAAGTGGAAAGAAACGCTGTCCGACCGCGACTTCTGGCTTTCCCCCGACGAGAAAACGATCATGGCGGAGCTCAGGCCCTATGCCGAACACTACGGAACGATCAACTGCCTTGCCAAAAATAGCGACGGTGTGCTCGCCGGAGTGACCACGACCAGCGGCTATGCCTTTAAGCTCCCGGGCCGGGTGGGAGATTCCCCGATCATCGGCGCCGGTCTCTATGTCGATAACGCGGTAGGGGCGGCCGGATCGACCGGATACGGCGAAGCCAACATCCGCACCTGCGGAAGCTTTCTGGTTGTCCAGTTCATGAGCCAGGGCCGCTCACCTGAAGAAGCCTGCCTCAAAGCCATGCAAGTCGTCGCCGAGAAGGCTTCTCTTCTGCCGGGCCTGCTCGACGCCGAGGGCCGTCCCCGATTCGGCCACAGCTTCTATGCGCTCAACAAAAAGGGAGATTTCGGGTCGGCCAGCATGTGGAGCGGTCACACCTTTGCCGTTCACGACGGAACGGAGAACAAACGCCTGGAATCGGCCTATCTCTATAAAAGGAAATAGCGCTCTACTGCTCTTCAAAAATGATAGCGGTGTGGCCCAGGAGAGAGAGCCGGCGGGCGATCGCGGTCGCGGCTTCCCGAGTGTCCGCCCGGATGCGGACCCGGTAATAAACATGGAAGGGGGTCCTAAAGCTCGTCACCGCGATGGACGGGAACTCAGAGGATAACTCGCGACGCAATTGAACAGCGTTCTCGCGGTGAATGAACGACCCGGCCTGAACAAAGTACCGGAGATCGGACATCGGGGGAGACACCCCGCTCAGCACTTCGATCCGGACCGGAGCCGTCCCGGTCCCGACCATATCGACGGCCCGAGCGGCCGCGTAGGAGAGGTCGATGACCCGGTTCTTTACGAACGGGCCGCGGTCGTTGATGCGGACGACGACCGATTGGCCGTTGTTCAGGTTGGTGACCATGGCCATCGTCCCGAACGGCAGTGTATTGTGGGCGGCGGTGAGATCATTCATATCGTAGATCTCGCGGCTCGACGTTCTTCTGCCGTGGAACTCCTCCCCATACCATGAGGCCACGCCCGTCTGGACCGCGCCGCCTGGGAAATAGTCCACCTTGGGCCGGCAGCCGGAAAGAATCAACACGCCCAGGCAGAGAAGGCGGCCAAGATACTTTTTCAACGCTCTGGAATTGCACATCGCCTTCCGCTAGAATAGCAGATTCGGCCGAGGCTTTCCATGAAAAGATGGCTCTACTTCCTGCCCGCGGTTCTGTTCTATCTCAGCATTTTCGCTCTTTCTTCCCGGGGGATCCGATTCGGCTTCCATCTCGGCCACCTGGACAAGATCGGCCATTTCCTTGAATTCGGATCGCTGGGTTTTTTGCTGGCGATCGGATTTTTCAACGCCTTCTCTTTCTCTCCCTCGATGAAAACCGCCTTGACCTTCGGCACCGGATTGATCTTGGCGATCCTCGACGAATGGCACCAGTTTTTTGTTCCGATGCGGAAAAGCGACGTCCTCGACATCGTCGCCGACGCGGCCGGTCTCGCTTTCGGGATCTTCATCTTCCGGTCTCTCGCCGGCTGGAGAAAGAAAGCGCTTCATAAATAAAAACGAACCGCCTATAATTTCGACCGCAGTTCCCTTTTGAGAAAGGCGAAGGCCTTGCGCGGCGTCGAACAGAAGGAAAAAATTTCCACATCCTCAGGAGCGATGGCGCCCATTTCGACGAGAGTATCAAAATGGATGATCTTCCGCCAGTACTCTTCTCCGTAAAGGACGATGGTCAATTGGTCTCGGGCGATTTTCCCCGTCTGGACGAGGGTCAGGGTCTCCACCAGCTCATCCAAGGTCCCGTATCCCCCGGGGAAAGCGATCACCGCCTTGGCTTTGTTGATCAGCCAGAACTTGCGGGTAAAAAAATAATGGAAGGCAAAAGAGAGCTCGGGAGAAATGAAGAGATTGGGGAACTGTTCGGCCGGCAGGGAGATGTTCATACCGATGGATTTTCCTCCCGCCCGGGCCGCCCCGCGGTTGGCGGCTTCCATGATTCCCGGTCCACCGCCCGTGCAGATGACAAAATTTTTTCCCTTGGGCTTGAGTCGAATGGCCCAGCTGGCCAGCCGGAAAGCCAGCTCCTCGGCATCCCGGTAATATTTCGCCAAGGGAGACTGCCTGTCCTCCGGATCGGCCCGGGAGGATCCGAGAAAAAGGACCGTCGAATGGACCTTCTGCCGGGCCAAGCGATGCATCGGCTCCAGGATCTCGCTCAGGATGCGGATCGGCCGAGCCTCTTCGGACTCCATGAACTCCCGGTTGTGAAATGCGATTTCCGGCGTGAATACATTTTTCATCGGAACCTCTCGGCGCGGATCAAAACTTCATTCTAGCCCAAGTTCTATCTCTGGACAAGGGGACACCCGGCGACCGGATGGCCGGCCTTGAACTGGATCGCTCCGTATGCTATCAATAGAGTCTTCGATCTCGGCCTTGGCACCATGAAAGGATTGAACCTGCAGAGCGTCATGCCCTATCCGGGGAGGATCATCCTCATCGGCGCCTCGTCGGAAACGGACAAAGTGATCGTCGCCTACGCCGTCACGGGAAGGTCGGCGGCGAGCCAAAGCCGACGATTCACCTTTGAAGCCAGCGCGGTCTGGACTGAACCCCTCGGCGATGAGGCCGAGAAAACGGGAAACGCCGACCTCCTCTTCTACCGGGCCATCGCCATCGGCCGGATGATCGCTGTGAGCAACGGCCGACAAACGGACGACATCGCCAAGGCCTTGAAAAAAGCCGGAGAGCAAGACCGCCCGGACGATCTCCTGGCCCGTGCCCTGGAGAATTGGACCTATGAGCCGGACGGTCCCCATTTCACTCCGCGGATCAGCGGTTGTGTCCTGACCGGCGGAGGGGCCGGGCTCAGCTCGATCAGACGCGGAGCGGACGGAGCCCGTGTGGCATCATTCTGCTCCTGGGCTCTCGAACCCGGGCAGGGGAGGCTGATCACGACCTACGCAGGCCCGGAGGAGAATCCTCTGCCGTCTTTCCCGGGCGAACCGGCGGCCGTCGAGATCGGTGAAGGAACGGCCAGGGAGATGGCTGAAGCCGTCGACATGGCTTTGAAGCCGGCTCGTCCGGAAAAGGATTATCGTGTCGCGGTAGCCTGTATCTCCGCTTTGCGGGCGAACCTCAGGAACTATGACGTTCATATCATCAATCGTCGGGAAGGATGAAAGTCTGATGGAAAAAATCGACAAATCCGCGCGGCTCCAGTATTCCACCAAGGTGGTTGAGGATTTCCCGGAAAGGCTGACCTTCGCCGGCCAAGAATTCAGAAAGCGGTTCTCGATGCGCTATGGAGAAAATCCGGGATATCCGGCCGCTTTCTATGCCGAGAGCGGAGCCTCGGGGCCGAATATGGCGACGATGGAAATCCTGCAGGAGGGGACCAAAGGTATCAGCTATATCAACATGGGCGATATGGACCTCGGGCAGCGGCTGGTCGGGAAACTGGCCGCCGTCCATCCCGGTCGCTCCATCTGCGCCTTGATCAAACATGAAATGCCCAGCGGTGTCGCCATGGCCGAAACGATCGAAGACGCTTTTGAAAAGGCCTGGAAATGCGATCCGCTTTCGAATTTCGGGAGCGTGAATGTTTTCAGCCGCCCGGTCACGGAACCCCTGGCTCGGCTCTTGGTCGAGAGCGCACGCAACATCGAGGTCGTTTACGCTCCGGATTATGCGGCGGATTCCCTGCCCCTCCTGGCTTCGCGGAAAAGCCTCCGGGTCGTCAAGATGGGAGGACCGGCCGATGCCGCCTCTCTCGATAGCGGGCTGGATTTCAAGCGCGTCGCCGGAGGGGCGCTCGTCCAGAAGAGGTTTGACTCCCGGATCGCCGGCCGCGGCGACGTCGATGTGGTCTCGGCGCGAAATCCGTCCGCCGCAGAGGTCGACGCCGCCGTCTTCAATTGGATTGTCGCCTGTTTCACCCGCTCCAACGCCGTGGTCATTGGCCAAAAAGACAAGGTCCACGGGATCGGATCGGGACAGCGCAGCCGCATTGATGCCGCCGACTGCGCCGTCCGTTTTTCCCGGCGCGGCTATGGTCCCGCTGGTTGCGTCCTGGCCTCCGATGCCTTCATGCCCTTCCCCGATGTCGTGGAGCTCGCTGCTCAAAACGGGATCACGGCTTTGATCTACCCCCTGGGATCGATCCGGGACGAGGAGGTCATCAACCGGGCGAATGACCTCGGCCTGGCCATGATCATCACCCGGCGGCCCGGGGAGACGGACAGCGAACGGAGCTTCTTGCACCGATAGGGGCGGCCCCGACGGGACAGAGTATGACACTCAAAGAATACCGGGAAAAGCGGGATTTCCGAAAAACCGCCGAACCCCGGGCCGCCACGGCGTCGAAGAAGCGTCCGGGCCTTGTCTACGTGATCCAAAAACATCGGGCTTCGCACCTTCACTATGACCTTCGGCTGGAAGAGAAAGGAGTCCTGAAGAGCTGGGCTCTCCCCAAGGAACCTCCCTCTGAAGAGGGCGTCCGGAGGTTGGCCGTGCAGACCGAAGATCACCCGTTGGATTATGCGGACTTCGAGGGCGAGATCCCCGAGGGTGAATATGGCGCCGGCCGGGTGGTGATATGGGATAGAGGAACTTACCGAGTGGAGGAGACAGCCCCTGGAAAGCGCATCGTTGTGATCCAAGGCCGGTTGTTGAGCGGCCGTTACGGTCTGGTCAAGCTGAAGCCGAAAAAACCGGAGGACAAGAACTGGCTTTTCTTCAAGTTGAAGAGTCCGCTATAATATATCGTCGATATCTCCGAGGAAGGTGGAAATGAAAAAGAAGGAAGAAGAAAAGATCGCCTGCCACGTGTGCCGGAAACTCATTCCCAAGGCCACCGCGCTCCACGCCGAGGGCCAGGAGTATGTGCTCCATTTTTGCAACATCGAGTGCCTGGATCACTGGAAAAAACAGCAAAAAAGGGAAGAGGCCTGATTTTCGCTCAAGGCCATGACCCCTAAATATTTTTCCGTGGTTCTGCACAGCCATATCCCCTTTGTCCTTGCCCACGGAAACTGGCCGCATGGAATGGACTGGCTCTACGAGGCCGCGGCCGAAAGTTATCTTCCCTTGCTCCGGGTTTTCGAACGGCTGGAAAAAGAAGGCCTTCCGCCTCGGATCAACATTTCTTTCACGCCCGTCCTGATGGAACAGCTCAAGAGCCCGGTCTTTGCGGCCGGGTTCAAGAAATATCTTCAGATGAAGATCGATATCGCCCGCAGCGACCGGGTCTATTTCGAAAAGACGGGCGCGAAAACCCTCCGCGCGCTGACCGAATACTGGGAGGACTGGTACGCCGGGCTGCTTGAGCTGTTCAGCGAAAGATGCCGGGAAGACATCATTGACGCCTTTCGCGGACTCCAGGACGGCGATCAGATCGAAATCCTGACATCAGCCGCCACCCACGGCTATTTCCCTCTTCTCTCCGAGGACGACAGCATCCGCTGGCAGGTCCGCCAGGGCCGGTATTGCTACGAGAGATATTTCGGCAGAAAGCCGATGGGCTTCTGGCTCCCCGAGTGCGCTTACCGGCCCGGATACAATTGGACGTCTCCTCTCGGCGGCGAGTCCGTGCCCCGGCTCGGTGTGGATGAGATCCTGGGTGAAGAGGAACTGGGCTGTTTCTTCGTGAACAGCCACCTCCTGAGCGGCGGCGAAGCCAAGGGTGTCTATCTGGACCGATTTCCCGCCCTAAAGCGGCTTTGGGAGAAATTCGAAACGGAATATCGGCCGGAGCAGAAGCTCGCCAAAACGCCTTATCTCCCGCACCTGGCCTATCCTTCGAAGCTCCCATTTTTCGTCCGGGATGAAAAATCAGGAATTCAGGTCTGGTCGGGTAAAACAGGCTATCCGGGAGACGGATGGTACATGGAGTTTCACAAAAAACATTTTCCGGGCGGAATGCGCTACTGGAGGATCACGGCCAGTGACGCCGATCTCGGCGACAAGCTTCCTTACGAACCGGCACGAGTCGGGGAAAGGCTTGAAGAAAACGCCTGTCACTTCGTCGACTCTCTCCACGAGGAACTCAGGGACCAGGAAAGGGGTGCAGTGGTGGCCCTCTTTGACACCGAGCTCTTCGGTCACTGGTGGTTCGAAGGTCCGGAGTGGCTTTATCTTGTCCTCAAGAAGCTTCAAGGAGCTCAGGTCGAGCCGCAGACGGCCGGCCGTTGCCTCGAGGCCCTCCAGCCTCATTCGCTGATCTCTCTTCCCGAGGGTTCATGGGGGACGGGCGGATTCCACTGGATCTGGCTCAACGACTCGACCGCCTGGATCTGGGAAAAGATCTATGCCGTCGAAAAGCAAGCCTTAATCCTCAAATCCAAAATTCGGTCCAAAAACAACCGACTCTTGAAGCAATTCATGCGCGAAAAATTCCTCCTCGAAAGTTCGGACTGGCCTTTCCTGATCTCGACCTGGACGGCCCGGGACTATTCCGAGAATCGCGCCGCCGAGCACTATGAGCGGGCCCGGACGCTCTTCGCCTGGATCCAGAGAGACGGTTCTCTCAGTCCCGATGAGAAGGGGCTTCTCCGAGCTTGGGAAGAGGAGGATCAGTTGTTCTCCGAAATCGTGGTTCCCGATGGGCGTATTATCTGAAAAAATCCTGGTCATGATTCTCTGCGGAGGCAAGGGGGAGAGGCTCTATCCGCTCACCCGCCACCGGTCGAAGCCGTCCGTCCCGTTTTTAGGGTCTTACCGGATTATCGATTTCAGCCTCTCCAACTGCCTGAACTCCGGACTCACCAGGATCGCTCTTCTCACTCAATACAAGTCCCTTTCCCTGGAAAGGCACATCCTTAACGGATGGAATATCTTCCATGCCGAAAGCGGCAGCTACATCCTCAATCTGCCGGCGCAAGGACGGGTGGCCGATCACTGGTACGAAGGGACGGCGGATGCCGTTTTCCAAAATATCTACACCATCCAACAGGAGGACCCCGCGGTTATCCTCATCCTCTCCGCAGACCATATCTACCGGGCCGATTACAGGAAGATCATCCGCTTTTTCGAGGACAAGGGGGCCGACGCGGTCGTGCTGGCCAAGACCGTCCGCAAATCCGAGGCCGGCCGGTTCGGAGTGGTCGGCATCGACCGCCACCAGAACATCGTCCAATTCCTGGAGAAGCCCGAATCCCCGCCCCCTTTGCCTTGGGACGAGAAGCGGTCGCTCATCTCCATGGGAGTCTATCTCTTTAGAACGCCGGTCCTCGTCAAGGCACTGATCCGGGACGCCAGAAATCCCTCCAGCGGTCACGATTTCGGCCGGGACATCATGCCGCAGTTGATCCGCAAGGCCCGCGTCCAGGCCTATCTTTACGAGGGCTACTGGGAGGATATCGGGACGATCGATGCTTACTGGAAGGCCAATATGGCTTTCCTGGAGGCCGAGCCGCCTTTCCAAACCGGCGACGATTCCTGGCCGATCAGGACCTTCAAGGCGCAATACCCCCCCTCCTTCCTTCACGGGGCGGATATCAGGAACTCGATCATCGGTTCGGGATGCCGGATTCAGAGCGCTCTGGTCCGCAATTCCATCATCTCTCCCGGAGTGGAAATCTCACCTGACGCCCGGATCGATGGATCGATCCTCTTTGAAGGGGCCCGGATCGGGCGGGGTGCCCGGCTGCGCCGGGTGATCGTCGACAAGTTCTCTCAGATCCCCAATCGCTTCGAGGCCGGCTTCCGGATAAAAGAAGACCGCGCCCGTTTCATGATCAGCGCCGAGGGCATTCGGGTGATCCCCAAGAGTTGGCGGGTGGAATGATCGAACGCTACAATCCTTTTCTCCACGAATTTCCCGCCGAGATGTCCAAAGAATTCCAGCTTTTCTTGATAATCGCGCAGAGTTTCTTCCAGCCTTTTTCGCTCCTGGACAACTTGCTGGTCATCATGACCGCCCTGACCGCCGGACATGGCGTGGGCTTTAACCGGGCCATGCTTTTTCTGGCCGACGGCCAGAAGCTCAAGGGGGAATTCTGGTTGGGACCCGCATCGCCCGAGGACGCCGAATCCATCTGGCGGGTCCTTTCAACGCCGGGCATCGGATATGCCGAGATCATCGAGCACAACCGCTCCCTCTTGAACGGCGGAGCGGACACCCTGACCCAGCGTGTCAAACAACTGGTCTATCCCCTTTACCAGGAACATCCACTGGTCCCGGCTTTGGCCATCTCGTCCAGAGAGCTCCTCCTGATCAAGGACGCCTGGAATGAACCGCTGCTGGACCCACGGCTTCTCGAGATGATCCACACGGATGAATTTCTCTGCATCCCGCTCTTATCCGGGCAGGAAGTCCTGGGAGAGATCATCCTGGACAACGCGATCACCCGGGCTCCCATCAAGAGCCGGGATGTCGAGCTCGCCTCGATCTGCGGGCTGATCGCCGGCAACTATATCTACACGTCAAGGCTACAAAAAAGGATCATCGACATGAAGAAGGTGGCGGCCATGGGGGAGATGGCCATGTTCGTCACCCACCAGCTCCGCAATCCCCTCGTGACGATCGGCGGCTTCGCCGACCAGCTTCTCGATCCCAAGACGGGACCAAAAAAACGAAAGCGAAACCTTCAGATCATCCGAAGCGAGATCCGCCGTCTGGAAAAAACCCTGCTGCAACTCACCCAGTTTCTCCGGGTGGATGTCCGGGAAAAGAGCACGATCGATATCCGGGAGATGCTCAACCTTGTTCTCGAAGCGGTCCGGCCTCGCCTGGACAGCCAGAAATTGACCCTGGACATGGAAATCGAGGCCGGCCTCCGGGCCGTTCTTTGCGATCCCATCCATACGGGAGAGGCCGTGCGGAATGTGGTGGACAATGCGATCGATGCCGTCGAAAATGGGGGAAAAATCTATGTCCGGGCTTATCGGGAAAGTTCCGATTGGGCGGTTGTCGCCGTCGAGGACACGGGCCCGGGAATCCCTGAATCCGTTAAGAACAAAATATTCGAATCCTTCGTTTCCACCAAGGAGAAAGGAATGGGGCTTGGACTGGCCTATGTGAAAAGGGTCATGGATGCCTGCGGAGGACGGATCGAAATCAAAAGCACCGAAGGCCGGGGCACCACCTTCAAGCTCTATTTCAGGGCGGAACCGAGGAAATAGGGAGTTCACCAATGAAAAAAAAGGTGTTGATCGTCGAAGACGAGAAGAACCTCTGCCTTCTTTACAAGGAGGAGCTGACCGAAGCCGGATACAAAGTGACCGCAGTGATGGACGCGGATGCGGCTTTGAAGCAGATGCGGACGCGGCGTTTCGACCTCATCATCACCGACATCCGCATGCCCAAGAAGAACGGCATCGAGCTCATCACCCAGATCATGGCTCTCCGCAAGGATATCCCGATCATCATCAACACCGCCTACCAGAGCTACAAGCATGATTTCATGACCTGGGCCGCCGATGCTTATATTGTCAAATCGTCTTCGCTCGATGACCTCAAAGCCAAGATCAAGGAGCTGATCGGTTAAACCATGTCTGAATTGCGCAAGGATATCATCAGCGGTCGCTGGGTCATCATCGCCTCGGAACGGAGCAAAAGGCCCGACGACTTCCGTCCCGCCCGGGAACCGGTGAAAGAGCCCGCACCGGGATTCTGCCCGTTTTGTGAAGGCAATGAATCCAAAACACCCCCTGAGATCGCCTCCCTTAGGAAACGCGGCACGCGGCCCGATCATCCGGGCTGGCGGGTGCGGACCGTACCCAATAAGTTTCCCGCGCTGAACCGAGGGCTCCCTCCGGAACGCCATGACGAAGGCCTCTTCCAGTGGATGGACGGAGTGGGAGTGCATGAGGTCGTCATCGAAACCCCCGATCACAGCCAAGAGCTGCCCGATCTCCCGATCGGACATCTCGGCGAGGTCTTGGGAATGTACAAAGCAAGAGTGATCAGCATCGAGGAAGAATACCAGTACAAATATGTCCATGTCTTCAAGAACAAAGGCCGGGAAGCGGGGGCCTCGCTCAGCCACCCCCATTCCCAGATCGTGGCGACGCCGATCATCCCGAAGAAGATCAACGAAGAGCTGTACGGATGCGAACGTCTCCACCGCCAGTTCGGCGAATGTGTCGTTTGCCGCATCATCAGAGAGGAGACTCAAAAAAAGGAACGACTCGTCCACCGTAACGACCACTTCTGCGTCATCACCCCGTTCGCTCCCCGCTTTCCCTTCGAGATGCGGGTCTATCCCTTGCGGCATTCTCCGTGGTATTCGAAAATCACAAAGACCGAGATTCGATCACTGGCCAAAACGATCAAGCGGACGCTGGGAAAGCTGCGGGATACTCTATCCGATCCCCCGTATAATTTCTACATTCACCAGGCGCCCAATCCCAACCTGCCTCACGAAGCCTGGGCCAACCTGGAAGAAAGCTGCCATTGGCACATGGAGATCATTCCGGTGCTGACCCGGGTCGCGGGATTCGAGTGGGGGACGGGCTTTTACATCAACCCGGTTGCTCCCGAGACCGCGGCCGGCTTCCTCCGGTCCCGGTGAAGACAGGCCCTTAAAATTCGGGCAGCTTCTGGTAAAGCCGGATGTATTCGCGGGCCGACTTCTCCCAGGAGAAATCGCAGGCCATCGCTCTCTGGATGAGCGGTCTCCAGCGGTCTTTCTGGCGCTGGATGGACATCGCCTTCTCCAGTGCGGCCAGCAGGGCGGACGCCGAATAATCCGCGAATTTGAACCCGTTCCCCGTCCTCTGGGCGGGGTCATACTCCTGGATGGTGTCGTCGAGCCCGCCGGTCGCCCTGACCACCGGAATCGTGCCGTAGCGCAGGCTGTACATCTGGGTCAGACCGCAGGGCTCATAGCGGGAGGGAATCAGGAACATATCGCTGCCGGCATAAATTTTATGAGAAAGCGCCTCGTCGAAAGCAATCCGCAGGCCGAATGATCGGGGATGCTTTTTCTGGGCCGCGCTGAGAGACATCTCAAAGACATCTTCACCCGTTCCCAGGACAATCAGGACGGCGCCCCGCTTGAAAATCCCCTCGAGGGCCTCGCTCAGGATGTCGAATCCCTTCTGGCCGGCCAGGCGGGAAACCATCCCTATGACGGGAACGTCTTCGGCCGCTTCCGGAAGGGAGAACGCCTTGAGCAAGTCCTTCCGGCACTGCTTTTTGCCGTCCAGGTAGGTCGGGTCGTAGGGCCGGATGATGAACCGGTCGGTGGCCGGGTTCCAGTCGGCGTAATCCGCGCCGTTGAGGATGCCGAAGAGGCGGTCCCGGCGCTTCCTCAAGAGCCCGTCGAGCCGATGGCCGAATTCCGGCGTCTGGATTTCCCGGCTATACTTTCTGCTGACCGTGTTGACCGCCGTCGCATAAAGGATTCCCCCTTTGAGATAATTGACCCGGCCGTAAAACTCCAGGCCGTCCATGTGAAAAAGAGAGTCCGGCAGGCCAATTTTCTCGAGGATCTCCCTGTCGGACAAGCCCTGGTAGGCCAGGTTATGAATGGTGAAGAGCGACCGGGTGTGCCTGAAGAACGGATCATCGGCGTAGACATGCCTGAGCAAGACGAGGGCCATGGCCGCCTGCCAATCATGGGCATGGACGACGTCGGGCCGGAAACCCAGATGCTTGACCGTCTCCAGGGCCGCCTTGGAAAAAAAGGCGAAGCGCTCGCCGTTGTCGGGATAATCCCCCTTCGGAGTTCCATAGAGTTGGTCCCGATCAAAGAACTCGTCCTTCTCGACGAGAAGGAAACGGACCGGCCCCTCGTCCCGGCCCAACACGGAAAAACACTCCCTCTTCCCGGACCAGTTCATTTCCAGATGTTCGACCACCCGGCCGAGAGACAACCCCTTCTTTCTCGTTTCCCGATAAAGGGGCAGAATGACGGCGACCTCGCTCCCCAGTGATCCGAGGAATTTGGGCAAGGCTCCAGCGACATCGGCGAGCCCGCCCGTTTTGGCAAAAGGAACGACTTCGGAAGCTAGCATAACGACTTTCATAGTTCTATTGTATAGCATACGTCCGCCAAATCTCCAGTCCTGCCGGGCTCTATGACGAATAGTGTGCAAACTTTGAGAAGGCGGAGAGTTGGGATCAGCCGCCATCGGCCTCGCTCCCGTTCGGGTTTTTAACGCCGTTCGCTCAACGCTCTTCTCGGCGCTGCGGAACTCCGCAC
>JAFGRZ010000318.1 GCA_016934895.1 Candidatus Aminicenantota bacterium | reverse complement strand
GCGGCGGCGCCGGGGGAAGCGGCCAGCCCCTTGGCCAGGACCTCATGCTTTTGTTTCTCCTCGGCGTCGAAAACAGGATGGAGGAGCTGGTTGAGGGCCTCCGGCTCGACCTGGAGAAGCGCCTTTTCCTTGGAGGTTAGACCTTCTTCCACGAGGTCGACGGCGATCTTGACCGCCGCCTGGCCGGTGCGCTTGCCGTTTCGCGTCTGGAGCATGTAGAGTTTGCCGTCCTGGATGGTGAACTCGAAGTCCTGGACGTCACCGTAGTGCTTTTCCAGGTTGGTGGTGATGTCCTTGAGCTCGCGGTAAACCCCGGGCATTTCGGAATCGAGATGTCCGATCGGAGAGGGAGTGCGGACGCCGGCGACGACGTCCTCGCCCTGGGCGTTGAGCAGGTACTCGCCGTAAAGAACCTTGTCGCCGGTGGCCGGGTTCCGGGTGAACCCGACGCCGGTGCCCGACTGCCGGCCGACGTTGCCGAAGACCATGAGCTGGACGTTGACCGCCGTCCCCAGGTCGTCGGGAATGTGGTTGAGCCGGCGGTAGGTCTTCGCCCGGGGATTGTTCCACGACTGGAAGACCGCGTCGATGGCCAGGCGCAGCTGCTCGTTCACATCCTGGGGAAAGTCGTCCCCTTTTTCAGACTTGATCAAGGCGCGGTAAGCAGCGATCGTCTCTTCGAGCATTTTCTCGGTCAGCTCGTGGTCGAGCTTGATCCTGTATTTCTCTTTGTGCGCGTGGAGGATTTCCTCGAATTTTTTCTTGGGGATGTCGAGGACGACGTCCCCGAACATATGAATGAGGCGGCGGTAGCAATCCAGGGCGAAGCGGCGGTTGCCGCTCTTTTGGGCCAGCCCCTCCAGGGTCACGTCGTTGAGCCCGAGGTTGAGGACCGTGTCCATCATCCCGGGCATGGAAAACTTGGCGCCGGAACGCACCGAGACAAGGAGAGGGTCGGCCGGGTCGCCGAATTTCTTCCCGGCGGTCTCCTCGAGCTTATGGAGATTGGCCTGGATCTCGGCGACGATCTCGTTTGGGAGCTTTCCGCCGGCACGGGAAAAAATGTTGCAGGCTTCGGTCGAAACCGTGAACCCCGGGGGCACGGGCAGCCCGATCCCGGCCATCTCGGCCAGGTTGGCCCCCTTGCCGCCGAGAAGGTCCTTCATTTCCTTGTTGCCTTCAGCCTGGGCAGGGGCGAAGAAATAAACGGATTGATGTGGCATGGTATAACTCCAAAAAAAAAATTAAAAACCAATATACTCTGCGACCGCCCGAAATTCAACCCTGCGACGGCACCCTAAATTGTCGATAGAAAATTGTCTTTGCGAGCGAAGTGAAGCCATCCGGCCCTTTGGGCCGTCCCGAGTATAACGAGGGATCCGATCAAACAGGAATCAGATCGCCACCCACCCAAGGGTGCTCGCGATGACAGGGAGTGCGTTTTCCTAACAGCAACTTGGGGCGGCCGGCTGAGCCTCCGCTGATGAGATCTCCAGGTAAAGGAGACGTCCCTCAAGGCAAAGAAACGATTAGGACGTATAGTTCAACTGGACCACTTCGGCGCCGTAAACGCTGACGACGGCCGTCTCCCCGACCATCGCCCCCATCTTGGCGTGGACATGGCCGTGGTAGACGAACTTCGGCTGCCGGCTTTCGATGTACCGCCGGATGGCCTCGCTCCCCTGGTGGGCGGCGTCGTCCTTGTCGGTCAGCCCGAGGACCGGGGCGTGGCAGATGAAGATATCGACATAGGGGAGTTTGTCGAGCAGGGCGGTCGCTCCGAGATCGTCCCATTCATAAGCCCCTGAATGTTTGTACGCAGGCACTCCTCCCAGCCCGCCGATCAGCCAGTTCCGGTGCTGGATGAAGCGGAGGTGGACGTCGGTGACGAAATCCGGGAAGGGCCTGGTGGAATCGTGATTTCCCTTGACGGCGAAGATCGGCTTGTGGAAGCGGAGGTAGATCTCTTCGAGGATAGGAGGATCCACGTCGCCGCAGGAGAGGACGAAGTCGATCCTCACGCGGACCTCCTCGTCGAACCGGGGTTTCGGATAGTCGGCAACGACGAGGACGTTGCTGGGGAAGCCGATCATGGCTCCTCTTTAGAGCCGGAAGCGGACGCGACGCCGGGTGCCGGCCATCTCGCCGGACCGGTCGCTGTCGCTGACCCGGAAAAAGGCCAGGTGAATGACCTGACCGTCAACGGCCAGCGCCGAACCAACCATGGATTTGCTCTCATACCGGTAATCCCGGCCCCGGCCGATGGAATCGTAGGTTTTTTCGTCGCAGCCGGCCGCTTCCTTGATGAATTCCTCGGCCTGCTGGAGATCTCCCTTCGACTCTCTCTGAGTGTCCTCGAGGACGGCTTCCATGGCGTAGCTCTTGATCAACTTCGGAAAGAGCTCGGCGAACGCTTTTCCCCTTGAGATGAAATCGAAGCCGACGGGCTCTTCCCCCCGGAAAACCAGGAATCCCTTCTGGCCGGGAATGCAGCGGAAGGCCTGGAGATAAGCGTCCAGGTCTTTTTTCTTCTGCTCGAAAACGTCCTTCATGGCGCCGGTCTCGGATACGGTCCCTGCCTGGGCAGACATCTCATTGATACTCCGCCAGACCGTTCCCTGGTCCGAGCGGTACTGCCCGGTGCTTTGGAGCGAGGTGGCCACCGTCCGGGCTTTCTCCACACGCAGCCTGGGGGACATGACGGTATCGGAATCACGGAATGATTTGGAGACATAGGCCCATCTCCCCTGTTCGGTGCAGCTCACGGGGATGACCAGTTCCGAATTCTCGTTGATCAGTATGCTCGTGTTGAGCACCCGGTTTTGCTTGGCCCCGACGAGCTCCTCGCCGTCGAGTAGAAGGACCGGGAGGGGGGCTTGATTGACGACTTTGAGCTCCGGCACCGATCCTCCCGAACTCACTTCGGTGACGAGAAGAAGGGACTTTTCCAGCGCCTCCTTCAAAGTCAGGTAATCGGGGCCCCCGTCGAG
>JAFGRZ010000067.1 GCA_016934895.1 Candidatus Aminicenantota bacterium | reverse complement strand
GAATCGCCCGATTCCGGTTCCGTCTCCGCGCCCAGAAACTACCGCATCGGCTTCGTCGAACAGGAGCCCGCTTTTGCCGGCGCCACCGTCCTCCAGGAAGCCGCGCTCGGCCTTCCTCCGACTGAACGGGACCACCTTTGGAAGGTGGAGAAAACCTTAGCCGGCCTCGGATTCGACGGCGCCGACCTCGAGCGTCCTCCGGCGGAGCTGTCGGGCGGTTATCAGGTCCGGCTCAACCTCGCCAAGGTCCTTCTGGCGGAATATGACATGCTCCTCCTGGACGAGCCCAACAATTACCTTGATATCACGTCCATCCGCTGGCTGGGACGGTTTCTCCGGGGATGGCCGGGGGAATTCATGCTGATCACCCACGACCGCAGCTTCATGGATTCGGTGGTCACCCATGTTCTGGGGATTCACCGCCGGAAGGTGCGCAAGATCAAGGGAGACACCGGAAAGTATTACGATCAAATCGCCCAGGACGAGGAGACCTACGAGAAAACGCGGTTGAACGATGAACGGAAACGGAAGGAAATCGAGTCTTTCATCAGCCAGTTCCGGGCCAAGGGTCGGCTGGTTGGATTGGTCCAATCCCGGATCAAGACACTGGCCAAAATGGAAAAGCGGGAGAAACTCGAGAAGCTCGCCACCCTCGATTTCTCGTTTTCTTCAAAGCCGTTCCATGGAAAGTATGCCCTCGATATCCGCGATCTCTCTTTTGCCTACGACCCGGCAAAGCCTTTGATCAGGGATTTCAGCGTCAGCATCGGGGCGAAAGACCGCGTCTGTGTCGTCGGCAAAAACGGCCGGGGCAAAACGACATTATTGAAACTCATGGCCGGCCTTCTCGAACCCCAGGGAGGTGAGCTCCGCCGTCCGCTCAACGTCTCCGTCGGATACTTTGAACAATCGTATATCGCCGGGCTCGATGAATCCAACTCGGTCCTTGAGGAGATCGGCCGGGCCGACCCGGACACCGATGCCAGGCGCTCCCGGGCCATCTGCGGGGGGATGATGTTCACTCAGGACGAAGCGCTGAAAAAGATCTCCGTGCTCTCGGGCGGAGAAAAAAGCCGGGTCGTGCTCGGTAAGCTCATCGCTTCACCGCTCAACCTCCTTCTCCTCGACGAGCCCTCGAACCACCTTGATATGGAGTCGAACGACGCGCTGCTGGCCGCCCTCGACAATTTTGACGGTGCCGTCGTCCTGGTGACTCATAACGAGATGTTTCTTCATGCCCTGGCCGAACGGTTGATCGTCTTCGAGGGCCGGCGCGTTTTTGCCTATGAGGGAGACTATCAGCGCTTTCTGGAAAAAATCGGCTGGCCGGAGGAAGAGAATATCCGGCGGGATCTGAAGGCGCGGGCTCCCGAGCCCGGCGGCCGTGATCAAACAGCTCCCAGAGAGATCCGAAGGAAACGGAGCGCCGTCCTTATGGACAGAGCCCAGGCTCTCAAGCCCATAGAAAAAAAGATCGCCGGTGTCGAAGCGGCCATTGAAACCAAGGAACAAAAGCTCAAGGAATTGAACGCAGCGGTCGTCGATGCCGGTCAGATAAAAAAGGGTTTGGAGATCGTCGAGGTCTCCCGGGCCATGCATCTTTTAAAGCAGGATATTGACGCTCTTTACCAACGGCTCGAAAGTCTCGGAGAAGAGCACCACTCGGTCCGATCCCGTTTTGAAACGGAGCTGGCCCATCTGGATGAGTAACGGGGTCCAGGCCGCTTGAAAGAGAGAAAAGTGTGTAGTATAAGCGCAGGCAAGAGGATCGAATGGATTGTGAGCCGGGCTTTTTTTCGACGGCGCGGTTGCGTCCTGGGGATGTTCTTCATCGCGTTTTTCGGAGGCCTGAGCGGCTGTTCCCGCGGCACGGCCCAGCGGGGCCTGGTTGTCGCGGGTTCGACCAGCGTTCAGCCGTTCGCCGACCACTGGGCCGAGTTTTACATGAAGGATTATCCTGAACGAGTGGTCAATATTCAGGGCGGAGGCTCGAGTGCGGGTATTCAGGCCGCCCGCGAAGGCGCGGCCGACATCGGAATGTCCTCGCGGGAGCTCAAGCCGGAGGAGAACGACCTTCTGGAAGTCATCGTGGCATGGGACGGCCTGGCGATCATCGTCCACCCGGATAACGGTCTTGAGGGACTGAGCCAGGAAGAGGTGCGGGGAATATTTTCCGGAGACATCCGGAACTGGAGCACCCTCCAAGAGCCCGACCACGCCATCACCGTCGTCACCAGGGAAGAGGGCTCGGGTACGCGCGCCACCTTCCAGGAGATGGTGATGAAAAAAAGCCGGATATCTCCCCGGGCCATCGTCCAGGACTCGAATGGGACGGTCCGCGAGATCGTGGCCAATGACCCGCACAGCATCGGCTACATCTCCCTGGGATTGGTCAATAACAAGGTGAAGGCCCTCCGTTTCGATGGCATGGAACCCACCTATGAAAATATCGACCAGAAGAAATACCGCTTGATCCGCCCCTTCTTGTTCGTCACAAAGGGGCCTCCCAGCGGGGCGGCCCTGGATTTTATAAATTTTGTGATTTCCAGGCGCATCCAGGAGCTCGTCCGGCTTGACGGCTTGGTTCCGATCTTCAGGGAAGATTAGGTGCGGCGGTCGTGACACGACTAGAACGTAAAGAAAAGCTCATCCGTTTGTCCCTGTTGATGATCGCCTTCTCGGCCGTTTCGATTCTCCTGATCATCACCATCTTCATTTTCGGCGAGGGGATGCCCGTCATGGTTAAGTACGGGCTCAGGAAATTTCTCTTCGGCCTGGACTGGTTCCCCCTGGAGAGAAGCTACGGCCTGCTGCCGATGATCATCGGGTCCCTGATGGTCACCGGCGGGGCCCTGGTCATCGGAGTCCCCTTCGGCCTGGCCTGCGCCGTCGTCCTGACTGAATTCTCCTCCAAACGCCTGCGGCGATTTTTAAAACCGATCATCGAACTCCTGGCCGGGATCCCTTCGGTCGTTTATGGCTTTATCGGAGTGGTCATCCTGATCCCGTTCATCCGCGACCACCTGGGGGGACCGGGCTTTTCCGTCCTGGCCTCTTCGGTCATTCTGGGAATCATGATCTTGCCCACGATCATCAGCATTTCGATCGATTCGCTCGAGGCCGTGCCCCGAACCTACCGGGAAGGGTCGATCGCTCTGGGAGCGACCCGCTGGCAGACCACCCGGATGGTCATGTTCCCGGCCGCCAAGTCGGGGATCATCGCCAGCATCATTCTCGGCATGGGCCGGGCGATCGGCGAGACCATGGCGGTCATCATGGTGGCCGGGAACGCGGCGACGATCCCGCGCTCGCTGCTGGACCCGGTTCGGACATTGACCTCGAATATCGCCCTGGAGCTGGGCTATGCCGCCGGCGAGCACCGGCAGGCGCTTTTCGCCACCGGTGTCATCCTCTTCGTCATCATCATGATTCTCAACACGATCGCCAACATGACCTCGAGGAAAAGAAGGCCGTGAAGATCGCCGTTCCCCCCCGGACCGAGCAGGGTATCATAAGGGCCCTGCTCTGGCTCCTCACAGCCATCACGGTGTTCATCCTCTTCTTTATCATTTTCTACGTCTTGAAAAGAGGCCTGCCCGTCGTCTCCCTGGAGTTTCTGGCTCAGAATCCCACCGAGATGGGCAAAGCCGGGGGCATCTTTTCGACCATTATCGGAACCATCGCGCTCACCCTTTTGGCCATCCTTATCGCCACGCCTATGGGCGTCGGATCGGCCATTTTCCTGACAGAATATACCCGGGAGAATTGGATCACCCGGATGATCCGTTTCGGGTCGGAATGCCTGGCCGGCATCCCGTCGATCATCTTCGGTCTCTTCGGATTTATCCTTTTTGTGACCAAGCTCGGGTTCGGCTGGTCGCTCCTGAGTGGCGGGCTGACCCTGGCTTTTATGATCCTGCCGACGATCATCCGGACAAGTGAGGAAGCGATCCGCTCGGTCCCTTACGCTTACCGTGAAGTGAGCTTTTCGCTGGGGAGCACCAAGTGGCAGACCGTGACCCGGGTGGTCCTGCCGTCGTCCCTTCCGGGAATCGCCACCGGCGTCATCCTCAGCATCGGCCGGAGCATCGGGGAGACGGCGGCGGTCATCTTCACGGCCGGCAGCTCGCTTCACGTTCCAACCTCGTTGTTCTCCTCCTCCCGGACGATGTCCGTCCATTTTTATATTCTGGCCAGGGAAGGGATCTCGATGGACAATGCCTACGGGACGGCGGCCGTTCTGATCATCGCCATCCTGGGCATCAACGTGTTGGCGTATTCGCTGATGAACAGGTTCATGAGGAGATACTGCTGAGATGAGCGAAGCCGTTGTCCGGGCCGAAAATTTCCGGCATTTCTTCGGCGAGAGGCAGACACTGAGGAGGATCAACCTGGAAATTCGCCGGAACGAGATCTTCGGGATTATCGGTCCCGCCGGCAGCGGAAAATCCACTTTTCTTCGTGCCCTCAACAGGCTCAACGACCTGGTGCCGGGCTCGAGGACGGAAGGGACTCTGGAGGTCTGCGGCCAGGATATCTACGGTCCGGGAACAAGTGTTGTCGAGCTGCGACGGCGCCTGGGAATGGTCTTCGCCACGCCCATTCCCCTCCCGAGATCGATCTTTGAAAACGTCGCTTTTGGGGCCCGCATGGCCGGAGTGAAAGGCCGGGCGAGGCTGAACGAACTGGTCGCGGATTCACTGCGGAAAACCGCGCTTTGGGAAGAGGTCATGGACCGGCTGGATTCAAGCGCTTTGAAGCTTTCCGGGGGCCAGCAGCAGAGACTCTGCCTGGCCCGGATTCTGGCCCTGAAACCGGAGTTCATCATGCTTGACGAACCCACCTCCGGGCTCGATCCCATTTCGACCATGAAGATCGAGGAGACCCTGCGGCAGCTCCAGTCCGAGTTCACGATTATCCTGGTCACCAACAACACCAAGCAGGCCGCGCGGGTGGCCGATCGGACCGCCTTTTTCCTCAACGGAGAGATCGTCGAGGTGGACCGGACCGAGAAGATTTTTTCGGCCCCGTCGGACCAGCGGACGAACGATTACATCCTGGGCAAGTTCGGCTAAAGAAGGATTCATGGGAATTATCGAGGTCAGGGACCTGAATTTTTTTTACAGTCGATTCCAAGCGCTCAAGAATATCAACCTGAGTATAGAACCGCAAAAGATCACCGCCCTGATCGGGCCGTCGGGCTGCGGGAAAACGACCTTTCTTCGTACCCTCAACAGGATGAATGATCTGATCGAAGACGTCCATATCCAGGGGCAAGTCCGGATCGACGGAGCCGACATTTACAGAAAGGGGTTTGACCTGCTCAAGCTGCGAAAAAAAGTGGGGATGGTCTTCCAGCGGCCCAATCCTTTTCCCCTGAGTGTGCGGGAAAATGTGACTTATGGATTGCGTGTTCACGGGATGATGGACAAGTCCGTCATCCTGGAACGCCTGCAGTGGAGCCTCGCCTCCGTCCATCTCTGGGACGAGTTGAAAGACAAGCTCGAGGCGAATGCGCTCTCTCTATCCGGTGAGCAACAGCAAAGGCTGTGCATCGCCCGCCTGATCGCCATCGAGCCTGAGATCCTGCTGATGGACGAGCCTTGTTCGGCCCTTGACCTGATGGCCACAGAAGGGATCGAGGACCTGATGCGCGAACTCAAGAAACGATACACCATCGTGATCGTAACCCACAACATGCAGCAGGCCGCCCGCGTGTCCGATTATACGGGGTATTTTTTGTTGGGGGAGCTCATCGAGTTCGGAGAAACCACTCAGATATTCACTAATCCGGGGGACTCCCGGACGGAGGACTACATCACGGGCCGATTCGGGTAGGCGAGGGGTATTGGTTCGTCAGCCCGCTCGGT
>JAFGRZ010000066.1 GCA_016934895.1 Candidatus Aminicenantota bacterium | reverse complement strand
TCTTTGAGCTGCTCGAAGGCGAGTTGAAGCGCTCCCTTCCCTTTGGGTTCGATGACCTCGGCGATGATCTGATACTGTCCCCGCGCCTCATAGACGGTCAAGCGGCCCCGGCAGATCACTTTCATCCCGTCCTTGAGGCCGAACTTCATCAGCCGGACCTGGCTCCGCCACATCACCGCCTGAAGGTTTGACTGCTCGTCTTTCAGAGTGAAATAAATATGACCGGAGGGATAGCTTCGAAAATTGGAGACTTCCCCCTCGACCCAGAGACTGGGGAAGGCATTCTCAAGCTCGAGCTTGACCAGCCTGGTGATTTCGCTGACCTTGTATATCCGGTCGGGTTTCGCCGGGCCCTCGTTAATCGCCGGCCTCCTCGACGAAGTATTCGCGCCGGATCGAGAGGGCCCGTCCGCTCGCGGCATCGAGTTCGATCAAGACGGAACAAAAGACGAGCCCGTGTTTCTCCGGCTCGAAGCGCTGCGGCCGCGCCGTCAGAAAGCGGGCCACGGCCTGTTCCGGCCGGATGCCGATCACGGAGGGAAAGCCCCCGGCCATGCCGACGTCCGTGATGTAGGCCGTGCCGCGGGGCAGGATGCGCTCGTCCGCGGTCGGGACATGGGTGTGGGTTCCGACGACCGCGGAAACCTTCCCGTCGAGATGCCAACCGAGGGCCTGCTTTTCCGAGGTCGCTTCGGCGTGGAAATCAACGATGATATGGGGGGTTACGGCGCGAAGTTTTTCGACCTCCTCCTCGGCCGCCCGAAAGGGACAGTCGATCGGCTCCATGAAGACCCGCCCCTGGAGGTTCAGGACGGCCGTTTTGAAACCCCCGGCGCTCTCAAAAACACACGCGCCACGGCCTGGATTCAGGGGGGGGTAATTGGCCGGGCGGAGAAGCCGCGGCTCGCGATCGATATAGGGCAAGGCCTCTTTCTTATCCCAGATGTGATTCCCGGATGTGAGGACATCGACCAGCCCGAGAAGTTCCGCTCCCACGTCCTCGGTGATGCCGACACCTCCGGCCGCGTTCTCGGCGTTGGCCACGACGACATCGGGGGAGTGCTTCTCCCTGATCCGAGGAAGATATTTCCTCAGCGCCCGGCGGCCCGGCTGACCGATGATGTCCCCGATGAAGAGGACCCTCCGTCTATCGGGCATATTCGACGGCCCTCATCTCCCGGATGACCGTGACTTTGATCTGCCCGGGATAATCGAGTTCGTTCTTGATCTTCTGGGCGATATCCTTGGCCACCAGGGTCGCCCGCTCGTCGGAGACCTTCTGGCTCTCGACGATGATCCGGATCTCCCGGCCCGCCTGGAGGGCGAAGGCTTTGTTGACGCCCTCGAAGGAATGGGCGATTCCTTCAAGCTTTTCCAAACGCTTGATGTAGGCTTCGAGAAGCTCCCGCCGCGCTCCCGGCCGGGCCGCCGACAGGGTGTCGGCCGCCTGGATGAGCACGGCCTCGACGGACGGGAAATCGATGTCCCGATGATGGGACGCGATGGCCTGGGCCACCTTGTCCGACTCGCCGTATTTCTTGACCAGCTCGACACTCAGCTCGGTGTGAGTGCCCTCCACGTCTTTGTCCACCGCCTTCCCGATGTCATGGAGCAAGCCGGCACGCAAGGCCATTTGCGTGTCCAATCCCAACTCCTTGGCCATCAGGGCGGCGAGCATGGCGACTTCCTTGGAGTGCTGGAGAACGTTCTGTCCGTAACTCGTCCGGTATTTCAATTTGCCCAGGAGCTTGACCAGCTCGGGATGTATATTCTGAACCCGGAGCTCAAGGATGGCCGACTCGCCTTCCTGCTTGATCTTGTTTTCCAGCTCGACCTTGATGTTTTCGACGATCTCCTCGATCCGTGCGGGATGGATCCGGCCGTCGATGACGAGCTTCTCGATGGCCAACCGGGCCAGCTCCCTGCGGATCGGGTCGAAGCTCGAGAGAATGACCGCTTCGGGCGTGTCGTCGACGATAATATCGACGCCGGTCGCCAGCTCCAGGGCCCGGATGTTCCGGCCCTCCCGGCCGATGATCCGGCCCTTCATATCTTCCGAGGGGAGATCGACGACCGAAACCGTCGACTCGACGACATGCTCGGCGGCCGACCTCTGGATGGCCTGACTGATGATCTCCTGAGCGATGCCTTGGCTCTTTTCCCGCGTCTCTTCCTCGATCCGGCGGACCGTCTGGACGGCTTCGAGCCGGGCCTCATCCTCGATCTTCCTGATCAGCTGGCTCTTGGCTTCCTCCTGGGTGAGGCCGGCCACACGCTCCAATTCCTCCGTGTGCTTCTTGATCAAACCGTCGATCTTTTCTTCCTTGAGGTCGAGGTCTTTTTCCCGTTGATAGACGCGGCGCTCCTTGGAAGAAAATTCCCTCTCTTTTCGCTCCAGATTCTGGAATCTTCGGTCGAGGTTCTCCTCCTTGTTGACCAGCCGCCGTTCCATCTCGTTGATTTTCTTCCGCCGCTCTCTGGTTTGGCGGTCGAATTCCTCTTCGAAATTGCGGGACTTCTCCTTGACCTCGGTTTGGGCTCTCTGGGTGATCCGGGCCGCTTCTTCTTTGGCCTTTTCGAGCACAGCCTCGGCCTCTTGCCGGGCCCGGAACAAGCGCATCTTGACCTGCCGTGTCCGGAGAAAATACAGGGCGACGGCGAGAGCCCACAAAACCAGAGCGGCAACGCCGACGATAAGTTCCAATTTCACGTTCTACCTCCTTCGAGGAGGGGCGAAAGAGAGGAAACGGGGGAAGGACTAGAGAACTACATGGAAGAAACGGACATCCCAAAAAGCGATCGCGGCCGGTTTCCGAATCTCGGCCGTTCTATGGGGTTTTCTCCAAATCGTCATAATCCTTATCCTGCTTAAAAAGATGGGCGTCCAAGCTCCCGATCTCACTCTCCATCTGCCCGATGACTTCATTCAGTTGATCCAGCTTCTTCTGGCTGAGGAAATATTCGTCGGCGATGTTCATGGCCGCGAGCACGGCGATTTTCAGCATATCCGCCGACTTCGATTTGACCGCGACTTCGTGCATTTTCTGATCAACGTAAGAAGTCAGATGATTTATATATTTCTCATCCTCTTCTCCTCTGACTCGGATACGGTATTTCTGACCGTAAATCTCGACTTCGATGATACGATCGATCATAACCCCAGCTTATCGATCTGGCCGATGAGGGATTCGATCTTGCTCTTGACGGCATCCCTCTCGCTTTCGTAGCGTTTCAGGTCCTCCTCGATCCTGGCCGTTTTCTTGACCTGATCCTCGTAGTCCTTGATCCCGGCCTTGAGCTCCTTGACTTGCTGTTTGAGCTTGTCGTTCTCGCCGCTCAGCTTGGTGACGTATTCGATGACCTGGGAAATCTTACCTTCCAGTATTTTAATTCTTTCCAGTTCGGTTGTCAATTTGGCCTCCTTCCCTGAGCTGGACTCCAAAATTCCTCTTTAATTGACTGAGAATCTGTTGTTCCGCCCGTTCCACCTCCTCAGCCAGGAGTGTTTTCCGGAGGTGCCGGTAAACGAACCGGAACAACAGGCTGATCCTGTCCTGAGGCACCGATTCTCCGGAATAGCGGTCGATCAGCCGGACGTCCTCCAGGATGGGCAGTCGAAGTTTTTCGACGGCCTGGCGGATGTCCTGATAGGCCACGTCCCGGGGGACGAGGAGAGACACGTCCCGGATGATGCTCGGGTACTTGGCGACCGGCTGATAGGCGAACGGCCGGGGCTGTTTCCCGAACAGCAGATCGAGATCGATCTCGGCCGCCCAGACCGGCTGTTTCAGATCAAGGGCCGCTCGGATCCGTTCCGCCACCCGGCCCAGGCAGCCGAGTTTGTCCTCTTTCAAGGCTAGGGCCAGACACGATCCGGGCTCAAAGAACGGACGGTCGGCTCTTTCAAAGGAAAATGGTTCGTATCGAAGCTGCCGGAGGAGCGCTTCGCATGTCCCTTTGAGTGCGTAGAAATCCGCCTCCCGGCGGCCCGTTCTCCAGTGCGGCTCATCGCGCATCCCCGTGCTCAGCATTCCCAGGGAAAGCCGTTCTTTGAAACCCTGTTCTTCCCGGAAATAGACCTTGCCGATCTCGAAGATCTGGATGGCGTCCAGGCCGCGGTTTCTGTTCCAGGCCGCCGTCTCCACAAGGCCTCCGAGGAGCGTCGTTCTCAGGAGCGAGGTCCGGATGGAAATGGGGTTGCGGATTTCTATGGGCTCGAGCCCCGTCGTCCACAGGCTCTCTCTTTCGGCGTCGGAAAAACTGAAATCGATCACCTCGTTGAATCCATAATGAAAAAGGAGAGGCCGGATCTGCCTGGACGTCTGCCTGATCTTATCCGGGATCGGATCGACCACCTGGAGGGGAGGGACGACCGCCGGGATGTTATCATAGCCGAAAAAGCGGGCCGCTTCTTCGATGAGGTCGGCCTCGCGCTCGATATCCACGCGCCAGGTGGGAACCCTGACCTGCCAAATGCCGGGCTGTTTGGATTCGATGTCGAATCCCAAGGCGCGAAATGTTCTTTGAATAAAATCCGGATCGACCTCGACGCCCAAAAGATCGGTGATCCGCCGATGGCGGAGAACAACCCCCTTTTTTTTCAACGGGAGAGGGCAGACATCGACCGGAACCTCGCAGACCCGGCCGCCGAAGGCCGTGAGGAGCGACGCCGCCATCACGGCCGCCTGGGGCGCAAAGCCGATGTCCGCGCCTCTTTCGAACCGGTAGGACGCGTCGGTCTGGAGCCCGACGGCCTTCCGGGTTTTCCGCACCGAGACCGGGTCGAAGGTGGCGCTCTCGATGAAAACATCCGTGGTCGTTTCAGTTACGGCCGACTCCTGCCCGCCGATGACCCCGGCCAGGGCGATGGGCTTCGTTTCATCGGCGATGACGAGCATGTCCGGCGCCAGAGTCAGGTCGGTGCCGTCGAGGCAGAGGAGCCGCTCCCCTTTTTTCGCCCGCCGGATGATCACCTTGGCCCCGCCGACTTTGCCCAGATCGAAGGCATGGATCGGCTGGGATGTCGAAAAGAGGACGTAATTGGTGATATCGACTACGTTGTTGATGGAGTTGAGCCCCATCGATTCGATCCTCTTCCGCAGCCAGGCCGGCGATGGCCCGACCTTGACACCCTTGACCAAGGCGCCGCAATAACGGGGGCAGAGGTTATCGTCCCAGATCTGGACGTCCACCAGATCCGCGGTCCTGGTGGAGAGCTCCGAAAGGGGCCATCGCCTCTCCTTCAGGCTCAGTCCCAGGGCGGCGGCCAGCTCCCTGGCCATTCCCAGATGGCCGAGAGTATCGGGACGGTTCGAGTAGGTCTCGATCTCGAGGATGACATCCCCTTCCTTTTCCTCCCGGCCTTCCACCATCAAGCCGATCCGCTCCAGGGCTTGAATGATCTGAGAGGCAGGGATATCGGCATCGAAGTATTCACTGAGCCAATCCAAACTGATCTTCATTTCAGGAAAAACTGCCGCGTGAAGCGGAGGTCGTTTTCATAAAAGGTGCGCATATCGGCGATCTGATAGCAAAACATGGCCGCCCGCTCAATCCCCAAACCGAAAGCCCAGCCGGAGTACCTCTCCGGATCGATGTTGACGTTCTTGAGGACCTGGGGATTGATCATGCCCGCGCCCAGAAGTTCTTTCCAGCCCGTGCCCCCGCAGACGGGGCAGGCCTGATCCCGGCCGCTGCAGATAAGACAGCTGATATCCACCTCGGCCGAAGGCTCCGTAAACGGAAAGAAACTCGGCCGGAACCGGGTCCCGATTTTGTCGCCGAGCAAACGCTTGAGGAAAAGATCCAGTGTTCCCTTGAGGTGGGCGAAGGTCACGCCTTCGTCCACCAGCAGCCCTTCGACTTGATAGAACATGGGAAGATGGGTGGGATCAATGGCCTCTCTCCGGTAGACCTTGCCGGGAACGATGATACGGATGGGCGGTTTGTGTTTTTCCATCACCCTCACTTGCATCGGAGAAGTATGCGTCCGCAGAAGAAGATTCTCCCCGAGGTAGAGGGTGTCCCAGTCGTCCCGGGCGGGATGGTGGGGCGGAAAGTTCAGGGCCTCGAAGTTATAGTAATCGGTCTCGATCTCCGGGCCTTCGGCCACGGAAAAACCCATCGTTTCGAAAATCCTTTCGATCTCCTCCAGGAAGAGCATGACCGGGTGCGGCGCCCCCCAGGGCAGCGTTTCGCCGGGAAGCGTCAGGTCGACCTGGTCCCGATCAGCGTCATCCTCTATGACGGTTAGCTTCCCCTTCGCGCCTGATTTTATGCGGATCGAGCCCTTAAGCGAGACGGCCAGATTTTTTTGGACATGAGCCTTCAGCTCGTTGACAAGCCTGCCGAAAGACCTTTTTTCCTCGGGAGGCAGGCTCTTGAGTTCCTCGAAAAGGAGCGTGACACGTCCCCTTTTCCGGCTCAGGAACTCGTTCCGGAGCTCCTCCAGCGCCCCGGCGTCGGTGGCTCCGGCCAGGGATTCATCGAACTTTGTCTTGAGCGCGCCGATGCGGCTCTCCAGCGTCTTCATCTCACGTCACGGCTTCTTTGACCTTCCGGACGAGAGCGCTGAACGCCTCGGGAGAACGCACGGCCAGGTCGGCCAGGATCTTGCGGTCCAACTCGATATGAAGCCGCTTTAAGCCGTTGATGAACCGGCTGTAGTTGATGCCGTTCTGCTCGGCAGCGGCCTTGACCCGAATGATCCAGAGGCGCCGGAAATCCCTTTTCTTGTTGCGCCGGTCGCGATAGGCATAAAGGAGGGATCTCTCCACGGCCTCCTTGGCAACGCGGTAGTTGTGGCTCTTGGCCCCCCTGTAGCCTTTGGCCAGTTTCAGATATTTGGCCCGGCGGGCCCTTCGTTTGGTTCCACGCTTGACTCTCGGCATCTTGAACTCCTTCTTCAGCCCTCGAATCAGAACTCGTAGGGGAGCATCTTCTTGACGGCCGTCCGGTCGGCCCGGCTGACCTCGGCTTTCTTGCCGAGGCGCCTCTTCCTCTTGGCATCTTTGGAAGACAGGAGATGACTCTTGAACGCCTTCTTATGAACGATTTTCTTCTTCGCAGTGACCTTGAACCGTTTTCTAGCTCCCTTGTGCGTCTTTAGTTTTGGCATCTTTTCCTCCAGCCTTTGTTGGAACGAGCATGGCGGACATGGCCCAATCCTGTTTCCTCATGGTCCCGTCCTGGCGGCCGAGGTGCTGGACATCATCCATGATCCTGTTCATCAACTGCTCGGCCAGTTCCGGCTTGGACCTTTCCCGGCCCCGGATCATGATCGTGATCTTGACCTTGTTGCCTTCCTCCAGGAACCGCTGCACATGCTTCATCTTGAAACTATAGTCGTGGATGCTGATTTTCGGCCGGAACTTGATCTCCTTGAGCTGGATCTGTTTTTGGTGCTTCTTGGCCTCGTGCTCCCTCTTGTGCTCCTCGTAGAGAAACTTGCCGTAATCCATGATCCGGCAGACAGGCGGATTGGCGCCGGGCGCGATCTCGACAAGATCGAGCCCTCTCTGCCTGGCCAAAGAGAGAGCATCGGGGACAGAGAGGATCCCGACCTGTTTTTTGTCCTCGTCGATCACTCTGATCTCTTGGGCATGAATCATTTCGTTAGTCCGATGCGCCTTGGCTTTCCTGGGTCCTGGATAGAAATGATGTCTTCTAAAAATGCTCGGCCTCCTTAAAAACTCAGCGTCAAAGATTTATTTTTATTCAATTCCACTATTTTTTCAAGGATATCGGCGACCGGGACCGGCCCCTTGTCCCCCTGGGTATGAATCCTCAAAGCGGCCGTTGAATCGGCCGCCTCTTTATCGCCGACGACCAGGATCACCGGGATTTTCTGCTTTTCGGCATCCCTGATCTTGTGGCCGATTTTCTCACGCCGGCTGTCGACTTGAGATCGAATCCCCCGCTTTCTGAACCGTCCGCCAAGGGATTGGGCATACTCCTCATGCCGGTCCGAGATCGGCAGGATAATGACCTGGACGGGGGCGAGCCAGAGGGGGAAATTGCCTATATAGTGCTCGATGAGGATGCCGAAGAACCGCTCCAGCGAGCCGAGAAGGGCCCGGTGGACCATGAAAGGCCGGTGGGATTGATTGTCCTCTCCGATGAACGTCATGTCGAACCGCTCGGGCATGTTGAAGTCGAATTGGATGGTGGTGCACTGCCAGAGACGGCCGAGGGCGTCCTTGATTTTGATGTCGATCTTCGGCCCGTAGAAGACGGCTTCGCCTTCCATTCGTTTATAGGACAGGCGGCGGTCTTCCAGGGCTTTGACGAGAGAGGCCTCGGCCCGGCTCCACATCTCCCCGCTCCCCGCATATTTCTCCGGATTCTTGGGATCGCGGACGGAAAGCTCTATTCTGTTGTCCCGGAAGCCGAAATCGGCCAGGATGCTGATCGAAAAATCAAGGACCCGCAGAATCTCGCCGTCGATCTGCTGCGGGGTGCAGATGATGTGAGCGTCGTCCTGGGTGAATCCGCGGACCCGGAGGAGGCCGTGGAGGACTCCCGATCTCTCGTAGCGATAAACGGTGCCCAGTTCTCCCCAGCGGAGCGGCAGGTCCCGGTAGGAACGGAGCCTGGTCTTATAGACCAGGATGTGAAAGGGGCAGTTCATCGGCTTGAGATAGTAGTCCTGCTCGTCGATATCCATCGGCGAGTACATACTCTCTTGATAAAAATCGAGATGCCCGGAGGTCTCCCACAGGTTGGCGCGCCCGATGTGCGGGGTATAGAGGATGTCGTAACCGCCGGCCCAATGCCGCTCGCGCCAGTGCTGCTCGATGACGGCCCGGACCCGGGCGCCCTTGGGATGCCAAAGGATGAGCCCCCCCCCGAGGTCATCGCAACTGCTGAAGAGGTCGAGTTCCAGGCCCAATTTGCGGTGATCCCTTTTTTTCGCCTCCTCGAGGAGCGTCAAATAGTCTTTGAGCTGCTGCTTTTCGAAAAAGACGGTCCCGTAAATGCGCTGGAGCTGTTGCCCTTTTTCATCTGCCTTCCAATAAGCGCCCGATATCGAGAGCAGCTTGAAATGCTTGATGTAGCCGGTCGAGGGAACGTGGGGGCCGAGGCAGAAATCAATGAAGCCCTCCTGGGCGTAGCAGGAAACCTTTTCGCCACCCTTCTCTTCGATCAGCTCGACCTTGAGGGACTGGCCCAGTTGCCTGAACCTCTCGACGGCCTTGGACTTCTCCTCGAGGATTTTCCGGATCGGGAGGTCGCGGTCGGCCAGCTCATGCATCTTCTTTTCGATCGTCTCGAGGTCCTGAGGAGTGAACGGCGTTTCACGCAGGAAATCGTAGTAGAACCCGTTCTCGACGGCCGGGCCGATCCCCACCTGGGTTCCGGGAAAAAGGTCGAGCACGGCGTGGGCCATCAGGTGGGAAGCGCTGTGCCGGAGGATGTCGATGCCCTCATCGGAGTCGGGGAAGATCAGGTGGACGGCGGCATCTTTTTCCAGGCGGAAATCAAGGCCGACGACATCTCCGTTCACTCCGGCCAGAACCGGTTCGCGGTCCAATTTGAGCGGACGGACGGCCTCCTTAACGACGGTCCCTCTCTCGACCGAAAGGATGGATCCGTCGACACTAATACTGATCCTTTCCGGCATCTTTTATTCTCTGGTATCCAACAGGGAGTGGGGAAATAACCCCCGCCTCTTTGTGTCCTCTTGAATACGCACTCCTTATTCGATGGTAGGCGCGGAGGGAATCGAACCCACGGCCTCTTCCGCGTCAAGGAAGCGCTCTACCACTGAGCCACGCGCCT
>JAFGRZ010000317.1 GCA_016934895.1 Candidatus Aminicenantota bacterium | reverse complement strand
GACCGGCCGGAAATCCTTGGCCAGAGAGAAAGTCAGTTGGGAGACTTGGTCCTTTTCCGGGTAGGCGATTTGGAAAAGATTGTCTGTTGAGCTCTGGAAAAGGCCCAGCGTCAACTGGTCGCCCTTCACCGGGGCGCTCAGAGCCGCCGTCAGGATGATCATCAGGGCCAGCTTTTTCATGGCTGCTTCCCGTCGAGCGGGGAGAAAGGCCGGCGCCTTTCTCCCCTTGAAATCGGGATGGCCTTTCCGTGTCTCATTCAGCCTCGGCCTCGACGCTGGCCGCTTCCCTTGGGACCGGTGCCGTCACAGACTCCGCCGCCCATGCCTTTAAACCCATGGCGGAAGGAAGAATTCGACCATTCCTGGTTGCCAAGGAAACCGCGGCGGTTGGTCATCTGATTCTGCGGGCCTTTTCGGGCGAACTGGTTTTGGTATCCGGTCCCGTCCCCGGGCCGTGTCCAATCCCGGTCCTGACAGTTGGGGACGCCGTCATTATCATGATCCCTCCAGAAATCGTTGATCCCGTCTCCGTTCTGGTCCATGAATCGGAGCCGCGTCTGGACCTGGGGTTGGGTTTTGGCCTCGGCCCGGACCCTGCTCTGGACCATGTTGGTGGCGCCCTGCGGTTTCTCTTCTTGGGCCATGACCAGGCCTGACCCGAGGACGAGGATGAATCCGGCGAGGGCCAATGCTTTTCTTGTGCTCATTTTGAGCCTCCTTTCATTTTAGCGTTTAGGCCACTTTTAAAGCAAGTGGCGTGCCAACATTTAACTTATTTATTATCACATAGTTAATAAATTTCCGCCGACTTTATGTCCGACAATAAAGTCGCCGCTCCGACAATTTTGTCGCTCTGGAAGTATGCCTTTCCGGCAGTCCGCAGGCCGGAAGAGCCGCGTGTTTTCTGAATATAAGGGAAGCGTTTCCATCCAAGTTGTCTATTCAGTTATCAGACCAAAGGGGATGTTCCTCCATTCTCGGGATATCCGGAGGGCGTTTCCAGGTCCGTGATAAGGTATAATGAAATCATGAAGGAGCCGCGATGAGCAAATGCCTCCGCCTTTTTCCTTGGATCATTCCTGTTTCACTTTTTCTTCTCATCATTCCCGGATTTTCCCAGAGCCGGGTGAAGGAAATAGACATCGATGAACGGGTCCAGGCGTTTCTGGCCAAAATGCAGGGGCGCTGGTATGACATGAACGTTCCCCAGACCGATGGGGAAATCCTCTATCGGCTCATCATTGAGAACGGATACAAAAAGGCCCTCGAAATCGGGACCTCGACGGGACGGTCGGGGATCTATATCGCTTGGGCCTTGAGCAAGACCGGAGGACGGCTCACGACGATCGAGATCGACGAAGGACGATACCGGGAAGCGGCGGCGAATTTCAAAGAGGCCGGCTTGAGCGAAACCATCGACGCCCGGCTGGCCGACGCCCATGAACTGGTCCCGGAGCTCCCGGGGTCTTTCGACTTTGTCTTCATCGATGCCGACAAACACTGGTATACGAATTATGCCCGGGCCGTCGTCCCCAAGCTCGAACCCGGCGGCTGTATCGCCGCCCACAACGTTACCGAGCGGAGAGGCCGGTGGGGCGGCTATGGCGGGACCGGCGACTATTATGAATATATGAAGAGCCTCCCCGGTTTCAGAAGCCGGATTTTGAGCGAAAGCCGCGGTGGACTTTCCGTCAGCATCAAGGGAAAGTCGGACTAGGAAAAACGCGCGTCTTCTTTTTTCGGCGGAATTGTGATAGGGAAAGGAGGACGGTAAAAATTTCGCAGGACGACGCGGTATGGAGCATGCCATCAACATTTATCGGGAGATCATCCCTCTGCTGGGACAGGGTCGGCCTCTGGCCTTGGCGACCATTGTCGCCGCCGAGGGCGCTACACCGCAAAAACCCGGCGCGTCGGCCCTCTTTGACGATAAAGGGCTTTTGCAGGGCACCCTGGGTGGAGGGATGATGGAAGCCGACGCCCAGGAAAGAGCTTATGGTTGTCTAAAGGAGGGCCGGTCCCTCTTCTACCGGTTCGATCTCCGGGGCGATGATGTGGGGGCCGGAGAGCCGGTCTGCGGCGGTTCCGTCCGGGTTCTCATCGATGGTTCGCCGTCCGGACACAGGAAGGCCTGGCTCGGCTTGGAGGAAGCCATCCGCTCCCGCCGGAGCGGACTTCTTGTGACCCGGATCCATCGCGGCGGCGCCGGCAGCGTCGAGGTTGAGCGGTTCTGGTTGGATGAGGACGCGGCCTCCGAACTTAAAGGAAACGAAAGCCCGGACCTCCCCGCGGGGAAAATAGCCGAGGCCCGCCGGAAAAAAGAGCCCGTATTCGTCAGGGACGTTCCCATCTCAACAGGCCGGGAGGGTTCGCTTTTCTTGGAGCCCCTCTTTCCGCTCCCCCGCCTCCTCATCGTCGGCGCGGGACATGTCGGCCGGGCCGTCGCCCGCCTGGGCAGCCGGTTGGACTTCGAGGTCACAGTCATCGATGACCGGCCGGAGTTCGTCAGTCCCGAAAGACTTCCCGGGGCCGCCTCTCTCGTTGCCGGCGAAATTGACCGGACAACCCGGTCTTTCCCGGTCGGTTCCGACACCTACATCGTCATCGTCACCAGGGGCCACAGCCATGATGCCGAAGCGTTGCGGGCCTTTATTCGTTCGCCCGCCGCCTACGTCGGGATGATCGGGAGCCGCAAGAAGATCGCCCTGATGCGGGAGCGCTTCGTCTCCGAGGGCTGGGCGACGGCCTCTGAATGGGACCGTATCCATACGCCCATCGGCCTCCAAATCGGGTCCAGGACGGTCGAGGAAATCGCCGTCAGCATCGCCGCCGAGCTCATCCAGGTCAGAAGCCGGGCCCGAGAGTCGATTCAAGGAGAGGGTCGTTGATCTGGGGAAGCGATGACATTCCCAAGTTGTCTGACATCTTCATCACATGAAAAGGGATGCTGACTTGATCTGGGGGGTTATCCTGGCGGCCGGAGAATCCCGGCGGATGGGACGGCCCAAGCTCCTCCTCCCCTACGGGAATGAGACCATAATCGAAGCCGTGATCCGGAATGTTTCCGTTTCGAGGCTGGACGGAATCCTGGTCGTCCTCGGATCCCATAGCCGGAGCATCGGAGATAAAATCCGGAGCTCCGCGGTGAAAAAGGTGATCAACCGGAATTATCGGGAAGGCATGTTCTCCTCGGTTCTCTGCGGGCTCGCCTCACTCCCCCGGTCCGCCCGGGCGGCCGCGCTCCTCCTGGCCGACCAGCCGGGAATCCCGGGCGAGGTCATCGATTCCCTGATCGAATCGTTCCGCCGGTCCGATAAGGGCCTGGTTGTTCCCGTTTACCGGAAAAGGCGAGGGCATCCCTTGCTTCTGGACCTGAAATACCGCAGCGAGGTCGAGGCGCTTTCTCCCGACGTCGGGCTTCGCGGGCTTCTTCGGGCGCACCCGGAAGATATCCTGGAAGTCCGTGTCTCCTGCCCTGAGATCCTGCGCGACATCGACTCTCCGGGGGACTACAGGAGGGCGAGGGAGGGGCCGCCCGGCGGTTCCCCTGTCTTGCGGTCTAAACGGGGTGATGTATAATAAACCCTGAAGGAGCGAAATGATGCGCACAACGGCCCTTTTTTCGCTGACCTTCTTCCTGATCGCTTTCGGTGCGCTCCCGGGAGCGGTCCAAGAGACCGATATCGGAGGGGAGTGGCGACTCACCATCCAGAGCCCGCGCGGTCCGATGACCATTGAAGCCAGGTTCGTCCAGGAAGGGACGGAGCTCACTGTCACCATGACGGGTCCTCGGGGGGACGAATCCACCGGCACGGGAAGCATTCAGGGCCAGGCGGTCCGGTGGTCGATCAGCCGCTCGACGGGCAGCGGAGAGAGGACGGTCATTTACCAGGGGAGAGTCGAGGGAGCGACCATGTCCGGGACGGCGGATCTAGGCGAGAGGGGAATCGTGGACTGGGCGGCGACGAAAAAATAGCCTTCCCCTTCCGTCGGCTTCCCTTCAACACCAAGGCAGATCATATTAAAACCATCGTCCGCGATGGCCGTATTGTATAGATAAACAGGGAAGAATTTCCCGCGGCCCTCCGTCTAAATGATGTGCGGAGGCCGATAAGAAGTGTTCAAGAATGGACGAAAGAGAACTCATCCGGCGGTCTCAACAAGGAGACGGCGAGGCCTTCGGAGTCTTGATCGAAAGGTTTAAAGGAAAAGTGTTCAGTTTGGCCTATGGATTCACGCAGGACCGGACGGCGGCCGATGACCTGGCCCAGGAGGTTTTCATTAAGGCCTATTTTTCCCTGCCCCGATTCAAAGCCCGGTCCGAGTTCGGGACGTGGCTCTACCGGATCGCCGTGAATCACGCCAAGGATTTCCTGCGCAAAAACCGGAGCCGGCAAAAGGATATATCCATCGATGAAATCGGCGAGAATCGGCTGGCCGCCGGCGAGAAGAGCCAGGAAGATCTGCGGTCCGTGGAAGAGCGCCGGGCCACGGTTCTGGCGGCCGTCGAGCGACTGCCGGAGAAATACCGGGTTGTCTTGACGTTGCGGGACATCGAGGGAATGTCCTACGAGGACATCGCCCGGATTCTCGACCTTTCCCCGGGGACCGTGGACTCGAGGCTTCACCGGGCCCGTCAGAAACTGCGGCAAAGGCTGACGACGAGCCTGAACAGGCAAGGAGGAGACGATGGACTGTAAAAAAGCCGAACGTTTTCTCCTGCGGTCCTATGACACAGCCCTCGAGCCGGAGGAAAAAAAGCGGCTTCAAGGGCATCTTGAAGGATGTCCGTCCTGCCGGAGAAAAGACCGGGAATACCGAGAGATCCTTGGACATCTCCGGCCGGATTTCATTCCCGAGCCATTGCCTTATTTCCGGGAGCGCCTCCTGGCCAGAATCAGGGAGAAAGACAAGGCGGCTCCCGCTCTCTTCGGACTGAAGTGGGCGCACCGGGCGGTCCTGTTTTTCCTGGCCGTCCAGATCCTCTTCGGCGTCGGCCTTCTTCTCACCCCGCGGGAAAAGACGCGGGAGCTGAGCCGGGCGGAGCGGCTCTTCCTCCAGAATGAGAATCCTCTCACGGAGACCGCCAGCCTCCTGAATCAGCAGAGAGCCGAAGACAAAAACATGATGTTGATCTTTGCTTCCCTGGACGACAGGAATGGCGGCAGGAGATAGAAACCATGCCGAACAAATATAGACTCTGGTTGGTACTCACCCTCCTGGTGGCTTTCGCCGCCGGGCTGCTGGGCGGGATCTTCAGCGAGCGGTATTTTTTCCATCCCCGGAAATCAGACCGGACGAGAAGAGACGCCCCGAAGCCTCCCGACCTCGAGCAGATGGCCCGGGAGCTGACCCTCTCCCCCGATCAGAAAGAGAGCATTCGGAAGATATTTGAGAGCAACGACGGCAAGTTCAAAGACCTGTACACGGAGATGCACAAGCGCCTCTCCGCGATCCGGACCGAAATCAAGAACCAGATCGACGCCGTGTTGACACCGGAGCAAAAACAGAAGCTGGACAGCCTCATCTCTCAGCACCGGAATAAGAGCAAGAAGGAATCCGACAGGAAAAAACGAACCTCCGAAAGAGAGTCCTCGCCGGAGAAATCCAAGGGAGAAATGAAATGAGCAAAAAGGTTATCTTTGGAATCATCGCGCTCGTGATCATCGCCGGCGTGATTCTCGGCCTGACCGTCTTCAAGAACGACAAGAACGGCCAGGTCAAGTACCGGACCGAAAAACTGGCCAAGGGAGACATCGAAGCGGTGGTCACCACTTCCGGGACGGTCAACCCGATCACCATGGTGGAGGTCGGAAGCCAAGTCTCGGGGAAGATCGCCAAGCTCAATGTGGATTACAACTCCAAGGTTGAAAAGGGCCAGATCCTGGCCGAGCTCGACCTGTTGCCCTTCGAAACCCGGGTGAATCAAAGCCAGGCCAACTACCTGAGCGCCCAGGCCTCGCTCGAAAAAGCGAAGGTAACGCTGGATAACCTCCGGAAGCAGTACGACCGGGCCCTGAGCCTTTTTGAGAAAGACCTGATCTCATCCGAGGAAAAGGATATCGCCGAGGCGAACTATCTCGGCGCCAAGACCGACCTGCAGAGGGCCGAGGCCAGCGTCGAGCAGGCCGGGTCGCAGCTGGAGTCGAGCAAGCTCGACCTCAGCTACGCCATCATCCGCTCGCCCATCGACGGGATCATCATCTCCCGGAACATGAACGTCGGCCAGACGGTCCAGGCCAGCTTCACCGCGCCCAAGATCTTCGAGATCGCCAACGACCTGAGCAAGATGCAGGTCGAATGCGACGTCGACGAGGCCGATGTGGGCCGGATCCAGGAAAACCAGAAAGTGCGATTCACCGTGGACGCTTTCCCCAACGATTCCTTCAATGGGGTTGTCCAGCAGGTCCGTTATTCCCCGACCGTCACTTCGAACGTCGTGACTTATACGACGATCGTGGCGGTGGATAATCCCGG
>JAFGRZ010000008.1 GCA_016934895.1 Candidatus Aminicenantota bacterium | reverse complement strand
GGGCTTTCTGCGTTTTGAAGCCCCAGGACCGCTATCCGGGCGATCTCGGCGTTGGACTCCCGGAGGGCGATGTCGATCAGCAGAGAGGTGACGGACGAGTCTCTCGAATCCATCAAGGAGACGAGAGCGGCCTTCCGCATCTCTTCGTCCTGCCCGGATTTGGCGATTTCCATGAGAAGGCCGATGGTCTCGGGATCGCGACTTTGAGCCATGGCGATGAGCGCATACCTTCGGGCCTGAGGATCCGGGTCGTTGAGCGCGATCTCCTTGAGCTTGGCGGCGGCTTCGGGAGATTTGAAATCCTGGAGCATGAAGAGGATCCGGCTCTTGAGCTGGGTGTTTTTGGCGGTGTCATAGAGGTCGATGAGGGTTTTCAAAGAGTCCGGGTCTCCGATCTCCTGAAGCGCATAGAGCGCGGCCAGCCTGACATCCGTCTCCTGGTTTTCCTCCAAAGCCCGGATCTTAGCCCTGTACTCCGGTTTTCCTCTCTTGCTGAGCTCGTGGCTGAGGCGGACCATGTTGGCCCGGGCGTCGTCCGCCCACTCGCTCTTCGGGTAAGCGTCGATGAACTCCTGGTAGCACTTGAAAACACTCTCCAGGGCTTGGCCGAGTTTTTCCCTGCTATAGCACTGCCAGAAGCGGGCGTCATCGAACCAGGCGCTTTTGGGGAAATCTTTGGCCACCGCTTCCATGGCTTTGAGCGCTTCCGCCCATTTGGACTCGAGGATGAAGTTGTAGGCCTGTTTGTACGCGATCGCGTCCTTGTCCTGGGCCTCATCCGCGCTGGTATGCCGGGGCGCGGACATCAGGATAAGGAAGACGGCCGTTCCGACGGCGGCCAAACGGCTCATTTTTCTCATGGCAATTCTCCTTGGTTCATATCTTCGTTGTTTGAGAAGCTGATTTTTCCGGGGCGGGCTTCCGGCCGCTGCCGGAGATCTCACTGTTCATCTCGCTCAGGTTGATCTTGAGAAGCAGGCCGCCGCTTTCGACTCCCTGCTTGACGAACTCGACGGCCTCGAGGTCGTTCTCGGCCTCCAGGTTGGCGATCTGGAGAAGGATGATCTCGAGGTCGCCGACGAGCTCGCGGAGGCGGCGTTGACCGGGTTCTTTCAAATCGGACTTGAGCGCGCCGGCCTGGTTCACCAGTTCCCGGGAAATCCGTTTCTGGGAAGGCAGGTCCAGGGCGTAGGGGTTTTCGGAAGCGGGGTCATGGTTGACGAGAGCCAGCAGCACGGGCTTGGACCGGTCGATGTAAGCCCGGGCTCGGACAACGGGGTTGTCCAAGGCGGTCCGGACCGGCTGCCGGGCGATTTCGACCGGAACGCGGCGAGGTGAGAAGACCATCCGCCCGATGAAAATCCCGAGGACAACCAGGACGAGGGCCGCGGCCGCCTGAAAGATCCAGCGCGGCGACAGGCCGAAAATCCGGCCGAGTCGCCTTCCCGCGGATGGGGAAGATGCCTCTGCCGGGGTATCCTCTTTCTCCATGCGCCGGACAAGCCTGTCCCAGTAGCCTTCCCAGAATTCCTGACCGGGTTCGGGACGCACCCTTCGGCTCATGGTTTTCAACGTCTCCGTCATGGCCCTAAACTCGGCGGCGCAGACAGGGCAGGAGGCGAGATGGTCTTCAAAAAAGGCTTTGTCCTCGGAGGCCAACTCTCCGTAGAGCGCGGGGAGGAGAAGGTCGCGGCACCTCTTACAGCTTTTCATCGTAAACCTCCAGCGGCGCGCCTCGTCCCGGAATCGACAGCTCTTTTTGAAGTTTGCGAATGCAGCGGAAGAGGTAGCTCTTGACGGATCCGACGGATATCCGCATCGTCTCGGCGATCTCGTCGAGCATCAGGTCGTTGTAGTGGCGGAGAAGGAAAACCGCCCTTTCCTGGGGCGAGACCTTCTCGAGCGCTTTTTCGATGCGGGCTTGGAGGAGTTTGCTTTCGGCCGCTTGGGCAGGGTCCTGGGATGGGGGAGAATCGCTGAACCCGCCGGCTGAGGAGGCATCGAGAACGGTGTCCTCGACCGCCTGCGGCGCCAGCGCGCGCCGCCGCAGATGATCGATCGAGGCGTTGGTGGCGATCCGGTAGAGCCAGGAACTGAGCTTGGCATCCCGTTTGAACGTCTTGAACGAACGGAACGCTTTCAGGAAGACCTCCTGGGAGACATCCTCGGCGTCGGCCGGATTGCCCACCATGTCCAGTGCGATGGTGTACATCTTTTTCTTGTAGGTTTCGACCAGCTCCCGGAAAGCGGTCATTTCGCCTCTGGAGAGCCGATCGATGAGCTCTTTCTCTTCGGTCAACAAGTCTCTCCGCTTTCACACCCTTAAGACGGACCGGACCGTCTCCGGGTTGGCAGCCCTAAGGATTCTTTTCAGGTGTTTTTTTCCAGTTTCTTAGCCCGGGCGTCGATCTCCTCCATCTTGAAACGGACGCAGACGATGTAGGGCGGTTCGCCTTTTGTCCAATGGCCGTATGTCATCGTCACGAATGTCCCGTCCGGCAGAAGCTCCAATCCGGGGTAGGCGCAATCGGCGTCCTTGGTATTGTCCATGAGCCGGACCCGGTATTGCCCTTCGCGTCCTTCGAGGATGTCCTCATAGGCACCGACCCAGCCGACCCAATCGCCTTTCGTCGGGCTCACGTGGGCCGTGTCCCGGAATGTAATGAACAGCCGTCCGTCGGGAGCATAACGGCCGACATGGCGGTCGCCGGTCAGCGAGGCCGGCAGTTCCCTGGGCTCCGTCCAGGTCCGTCCTTCGTCCTCGGAAAAGGAGACGAACGAGTTATGCCGCCGGCTGTTTTCCCGGAGCAGCATGGCTATTTGTTTTCCGTCGGGAGAGCGGATGAGGCCGGGCTCGCAGAGGTGCGCCTCGGGATGGCTGAGGAGCGCGAGCGGAGCGCTCCAGGTGAGTCCGCCGTCTTTTGATAACGTCTTGTAAACAATGAAATTGGGAGGATCCTCCCGGCTCCCTTTCCCCTCCAGAAAGCGGCCGTCGTCATGGAAGAAGGCGGCGTAATGGCCTGTCCGGAGCCGGACGACCGAGGCCATGGCCACGACCCCTCCGAAATTCCCGATCGGCGTAAGCTCGGACCATCTCCGGCCGTCGTCTTCTGAAATGCTCATCCGGATCGGATAGAGTCCGGAGAAGAGGATCAGACGCTTCTTTCCGTTGCGGTCGATAACCCGGTGAATCGTCGGTGTTTCCAGGGATGTTTCCCATGATTTCGGAGTCGGGAGGCGGTCCGACCAGGTCAATCCCCCGTCACGGCTCCTCTTCATGACGATGGCGCCCCGGCCATGCCCCTTGGGATAGACCGCGATGATCGTCCGGCCGTCCTTGAGGAGAACGGTGGTCGGATGGCCGAGGTATTGACCGGGCTCCCGGTCCACGACGATCTGCCGCTCGGCCTCGCCGGCCAGGTCGACGATGGGGATGGAGGATCCCCTTTCCGGGGACCGATTCTGCGCGGATAAATAAAAACCCGGAAAAAGAAACAAGCCCAGCGAGAAAAATATCAGGCTTCGGGAAATTTGCGCTTTCATGGCTTTCCGTCCTCGATCGGCGCTTTGCCCTATTCTACCAGAATGTCGAGGGGACGTATCGCATGTGGAGAAATCGAGAGCCGGAGCCGTCTCTATTTTTCCAGGAGGGCGCGCAGTTCCTGCTTATCCGTCGTGGGGCGCTCGCACCCGTAGTTTGAGCAGACGTAGACAGTCGCTCTGTCCTCGACAGCCACCATGGATTCTGTAAAAGGAGCGAGCCTGACGATCTCCGGACGGTTTTCCTCGATGGGGCGGAACAAGACGACCATGTTGGGATTGAATTCCTTACGGAGGACGTCGAACATGGCCCTGGTATCCGGGGCGTTCCTTTGTCCCGCAATCACGACCTCTCGGGTCGGGCCGAAGGCGAAGTCGAGACCACAAAGAAGCTGAGTGTAGGCTGAAGGGTGCTGGAATATCTTGCCGGAGAACGCATCGACGGTCCTTTGAGCCCTGTCCTCCAGATCGCCCCTTCCCAGGAGGCGGCTCAGGCGGAGAAGGTTGGAAACCATCGCCGAATTGCCTGATGGCAAGGCGCCGTCATAAATCTCCTTTCGCCGGGTCGGAAGATCCTTGTGGAGTCCGGCGGAAGTGAAGAAAAAGCCGCCCTGCCTTTCGTCCCAGAAGTTTCGAACAGTCTCCTCACTGAGTTCGACCGCCCAAGAGAGAAAGCCTTCATCGAAGGTGGACTCGTAGAGCTCGAGGAGTCCCCAGATAAGGAAAGCGTAGTCGTCCAGGAAAGCGGGGACGGTCACTTCCCCTTCGGCCGAGCGGTGATGAAGCACCCCTTGAATGGTCATGTTGTCGCGGATATAGACGGCGGCAGCGCCCGCGGCCTTTGCGTAGTCGTTTCTTCCCAGCGCCCAAGCGGCTCCGGCCAGTGCGGCGATCATCAGTCCGTTCCAATCGGTCAGGATCTTGGTGTCCTTGAGCGGACGGGGCCGCTTTCCGCGCCGGTTTAAAAGTTCCTTCCGGATCATCATGAGCTCTTTCCTGAGCGCGTCTTCGGAGATCGCGAGTTCTGCGGCGAATTGCTCCAGAGGGTGCTTCAGGAAAAGGATATTGTTCCCGGAGAGACCTCCCCCCGGCTCGGCATAATTGCCCTCCGGATGGAGGCCGAAAATCTGGCGGGCGAGTCCGGCCTGGGAGCGGGGGAGGGACCTATCGATCTCGGAAACTCCCCAGACATAATACTTCCCTTCTTCTCCTTCGCTGTCCGCGTCTTCGGCCGTATAGAAGGCTCCCTCCGGCGACCTTAAGTCCCGCAGAACATATGCAAAAATTTCCTCGGCGCTCCGCCGGTATTCCACCTTTCCGGTATACTGGAAGGTTTCGGCATAAGCCATGGCCAGGAGGGCTTGGTCGTAGAGCATCTTCTCGAAGTGGGGGACGAGCCAGCGCCGGTCGGTGGAATAGCGGTGGAAGCCGAATCCGAGCTGGTCGAAAATTCCGCCTAAGCGCATGGCTTGAAGGGTCTTTTCGACCATCGCCAGGGCGTTCTCGTCCTTTTTCCGACGGGCGTAACGAAGGAGAAAAATCAGATGATGCGGTGTCGGGAATTTCGGAGCGGTGCCGAACCCGCCGAACTCTCCGTCGAACCGGCCGGCCAACTGCGAGTATGCTTCGTCCAGGACGGACGGCGTGATCTTTGCGCGGCCCGGTCCCGACGCGGGCTCGCTGAGAGCGGAGAGGATTCGTCCCGCCGAGTTCAGAAGCTCCGGCCGCCGGTCTCTCCAGGCGTCCGCGATCCTCCGGATGAGGTCAGGGAGGCCGATCAGGCCGAACCGGCTTTCCCTGGGAAAATAGGTCCCGGCGAAAAACGGCCTCTTGTCGGGCGTCATCATCACGGTCAGCGGCCAGCCGCCGCTTCCGGTGAGGATCTGGCAGACCGCCATGCAATGGGCATCGATATCGGGCCGTTCCTCTCGATCGACTTTAATAGAAATAAAGTGTTCGTTCATCAGCCGGGCGATTTCTTCGTCCGCAAAGGATTCCCTCTCCATTACGTGACACCAGTGGCAGGTGGAATAGCCGATCGAAAGAAAGACCGGTTTGTCCTCTTTCTCGGCCTGCCGGAACGCCTCATCACCCCAGGGATACCAGGCTACGGGGTTGTCCGCATGTTGGCGCAGGTAGGGGCTCTTCTCCCCGTCCAGCCGGTTTCTGGCCTGACCGCTCATGCCGCCTATTGTAACGAACCGCTTCCGCAAAATCTACTTATCATATAGAATCAGTATGCTAATGGCCTCCGTCCGACCTTTTTCCCCAAGGCGAGGGATATATGACGAGAAGTCCGTAGGAGCGACGAGCGGGCAGGGTTCCGCGAAGAGGAGAGCGAGGAGCGAATCGAGCAAGATTTCCTCTCTGGGGAACTGAGCGGGCTGACGAACAACCGCTAGTAACCAAGGCGAGGGGGTGTGGGCGAGAAGGTCATCCGGAGGCGAGCGGGCACGGTTTCTCGACCGAAGGGAGAGAAGAGCGAAGGACGAATCGAGCCCGTTTTCCGCGCTGGGAGAAAACGGGCGCGGTTTCGATGACACTGCCCTGAGCCTTTTTGAGAATAATCCCGCCGCCCGCGCGTTCATTGAGTTGTGAGCATTTGCCGGCGTTCCGTCGAATCGTTCCTGGCCAAATCCTTACGGACGATCTGCGAGGAAATCCCTTCGAGCCGGGCGGCCCTGGCCGTTTTCGACGGCCTCCGGGGCATTTGCGAAATTCGGTTCTGGCCTGGCCCCGACCCCGGGTTTGAATCTATCGCCACGGTTCTGATCCGCCGGGCGGCCGCGGAAGGAGGCCCTCTATCTTTGGAAAACGAGAAGGGAGCTCAGCCGTCGGCGGGAAGCTCCGGAGATTCCGAAGAATCCAAGTTGCTTTGCCTCCCTTTGCGGGACGGCAAGATACCCGTCGGTGCCGTCTGTCTCGGGCGGAATCCGGGCCAGACGCCTTACTCGCCGGCTGATGTCGAAACCCTCGTCTTCCTGACGCACCCTTTCACAGCCCTGATCAAAGAGCATTACGGCAATCACGGCCGTCCGGACGAAACCATCCCGGTTCCGGAAAACGATCCTTTGATCGGGACGAGCCGGGCCGCGATGGCGATCCGGACGCTCATCCTCAAGGTGAAGGACTCTGCGGCTCCGGTCTTTGTCTATGGGGAGAGCGGCACGGGCAAAGAGCTCGTCGCCAGGGCCATTCATGAACGGGGGAGGCGGCGGGCCGGTCCGTTCATCGCCCTCAATTGCGGGGCCATCCCTGACCAGTTGCTCGAAAGCGAACTGTTCGGCCATGCCCGCGGCTCATTCACCGGAGCCTTGCGGGACAAAGCCGGCCTCCTCGAGGAGGCCGGGGGAGGAACGTTCTTTCTGGACGAGATCGGCGATTTGTCGCCGGCTCTTCAGGTCAAGCTTCTGAGGCTCCTCCAGGAAAAAGAGCTTCGGCGCGTCGGAGAGACCCGGACCCGGCGGATCGATGTGCGTTTTATTTCGGCCACCAACAAGGAGCTGGAAAAAGAGATCGAGCGCGGGACCTTCCGGATGGACCTCTACTACCGGCTCCGCATCCTGACCATCGAGGTTCCGCCCCTCAGGGAGCGGAGGGACGACATTCCGCTCTTGGTCAATCATTTTGTCGAGAAGTACAGCCTGGAGATGGGACGGGACAGGACCTTTGTCTCTCCCCGGGCCATGGAGTTTCTGGTGGACTATCGCTGGCCCGGAAATATCCGGGAACTCCAGAATGAGGTCCAGCGCTTCTTGATCCTGGCGGGAAGCGACCGGCTCATCCGGGAGGAGCACCTATCGTCCAAGATCTGTCCGCATCCTCAGTCACCGGCCTCCGTCACGTTTAACTACTTTGCCGCCAAGGCCGAATTTGAAAAGAGATTCCTCCGCCAGGCGCTTGTCCGCTTCGGCCACAACAAGGCGAGGACGGCGGGAGAGATCGGGCTGACCCGACAGGGTCTTTTTAAATTGTTGAAAAAACATAATTTGGATGCCAGGCCACGGACTTGTCCGGAGCCGTGATCCGGCGGCGCTTTTCTCTTGGCGGTTTTTCTGATACATTGGGATTGCGATGAGCGAGGCCAACAAGAAAGCCGGCGTCTTTGAAATCGTTTGTCCTTGCTGCCGGTCGGTCCTCTGGGTGGACGGGGTTTCCCGGGAGATCGTCAAGACCGAAAAGCAGGCGGCTAG
>JAFGRZ010000316.1 GCA_016934895.1 Candidatus Aminicenantota bacterium | reverse complement strand
CCCAGAAAAAGAAAAATGATGGGATTGGCGAACGGGGCGAAAACCGTCCTGGCGTCTGCGACCCCGGCGACGACACAGAGCGCCGCCCCGAACAGAGAAGTGACGGGGATGGGAACGGGCTCGGTGACCCACCAGACAACGACCCAAGAGATCACGGCCGCCAGAACGTGCGCCCGAGCGCTGAGACTCCCCATCGGGAGGATATAAACGAGCAGTCCCAAAATTGGGCCCAAAAAGAGGCCGGCCGTCCGCCGGAAGCGCTCGAACCGCCTCTCCGCCTCGGACAGTGCCGCGTCGAGCGCCGCCTCTTCCTCTGGGCCGTCCATTGAACGGCCGTCATTGCCCTGGAGTCCCATTACCGCGAATCGTATCACATCCGAATCGCGGGACTCAACTCTTCCCAGACCAGACTATAAAATTGCCCGTGGACCTTTGTCATCACCAGCGGAATATATCAAAAAAATGGATGGCGCGGCGTATCCCTTCCCGAGCGAAGCCGATGGTGGCGGGTGGGCGGGGCTTGGCGAGAACGGGCAGGGATATGCCGCGACTCGACCGTTCCTCCGGTCTTTACTTCCACGAACGGCTGTGCTAAACAAAATTCAATGAACGTCCTGGTGATCCTGGCCATGGCCATGGCCGCCTTCCTCCTTGCGGCGCGCTTCTATTCGCCCTACATCGCCCGTATCCTCGGCGAGGACAAGAACAATCCGACTCCGGCCATTTCCTGCAACGATGGCCGGGACTATGTCCCGACCAAGCCCTACATCGTTTTCGCCCATCATTTCTCGGCCATCGCCGGCGCCGGGCCGATCCTGGGGCCGACCATGGGCATTCTCTACGGATTTGTCCCGGCCTGGCTGTGGGTGGTCCTGGGCGGCATCTTCATCGGCGCGGTCCATGACTTCACCTCGCTCTTCATCAGCATCCGGGAAGGCGGAAAATCGATGGCCGAGGTGGCCCGGAAGACTCTCGGGAACGCCGGCTTCAACCTCTTCATCGGCTTTACGATCGTCATGATCGTCCTGGTGACATCCTCCTTCCTCAGCGCCACAGCCATCTCCCTGACCTCTCTCTGGCCTTTGAGCAAGATCGGCGTCGCCGAGGGGGAGACCTTTCTCAAGACGATTGTGCAGGATGGGGTGGTGATGGGGCGGATCGGCGGGATCGCCTCCATGTCGGTCATCATCATCACGTTGTGCTCCCCGTTTCTCGGCTGGCTGCTGTACAAGAAAGGGATCAAGACCGTCCTGGCCTTTGGGCTTGCACTGGCCATCAGCCTGGGCAGCATCCTCATCGGGATCGCTCATCCGGTGACCCTTTCTCCGGTCACCTGGATGATCATCATTTCCATCTATGTCTTTTTCGCGGCCGGCGTTCCCATATGGGTGATTCTCCAGCCCCGCGATTTGATCAACGTCCAGATTCTCTACGGGGGGATCGTCCTCCTGGTCTTATCCTTATTTTCAACCGGGCTTCAAGGCTTGACCGTCACCTTCCCCAAGTTCAACATCTCCGAGGGCGTCGCGAGCCTGGGCTTGATCTGGCCGATGATGTTCTGTACGATCGCCTGCGGGGCGATCTCGGGTTTTCATGCCCTCGTGGCCGGGGGGACGACGGGCAAACAGGTATCCTGCGAGACCCACGCCCGCAAAATCGGCTTCTATTCGATGCTTCTCGAGTCGGTCCTGGCCGTTTGCGTCCTTCTGGCCATCGGCGCGGCGATGAATTTCGTCGATTACAAATCGATCGTCTGGCCCGTCGACCCTGCGGTCAAGTCCAACCCGATCCTCGGATTTTCGCTGGCTGCGGGGGGGCTTTTTCACCAGGCCCTGGGGATCCCGACGGCCCTGGGAGCGATCTTCGGCATTCTGATGGTCGAAGGCTTCGTCGTGACGACCCTGGATGCGGCCGTCCGGCTGAACCGTTACTTATTCGAGGAACTGTGGAGTATTCTTTTTACGAATCCCCCGCGTTTTCTCAAAAACTTCTGGTTCAATTCCGCTCTCTCGGTCGTCCTGATGTGGATCCTCGCTTACAGGAATGCCTTCAACGCCCTCTGGCCGATCTTCGGGACCGCCAACCAAATGCTGGCAGCCTTGACTCTTCTGGCAGTCTCTTCCTGGCTGCTGCTGAGAAAGAAGAAAAATTTCTTCACTCTGATACCGGCCGGCTTCATGTTGCTGACCACGATCGCTTCTCTTCTCATCCTGATGCGAAATTACATCCGCAGCCGGAGCTACCTGCTCATGGCCGCCGACTTTCTGCTCATGGTCCTGGCGGCGGGGGCCGTTTGGCTGGTCGTGAAAAGATTTGTCCGGCGGAAACAGAAGAGGGCGAAAGGCGCCGCCTGACCGCCATGGAATAAAAGGAGGAATCGGATGTCGGCCGTATTCGAGGACGAGCCTAAAATCGCCTGGACCGAGATCATCCTGGAAGCACTCCGGGGGATCAAAAACGAGATCCTCCTTTACGCCGTCGTCGTGGCCGTTCTTCTCATCGGGACCGCCACGCTGGGGATCGAGATTCTCCAGGAGCTGAAGTGGCCCCTGGTCATCGTCTTCACGGTCGCCCTGCTGGCCTATTTTCTGGCCGGCGCCGTCCCCCGGGCCAGGAACCGATTCATCAAGCGGAGGATGCGCCCGCCGACGGATCGGGGGATAACCGGCTAACATTTTTTGGCGAACGGCCGGAGCGAAATGGTGACATGACCGGAAAATCTGCGGGACACGATCCGGAAACCAGGAAACTGTTATACGGTCAGCTTTCCGGGCCGTTGAAAAAAGCGGGGGATTTCGGTATAGTTGGGAGCGCTTGTTT
>JAFGRZ010000315.1 GCA_016934895.1 Candidatus Aminicenantota bacterium | reverse complement strand
GGGGAGACAGCGGGTTTCCGGACGGCGATTCAGCGTTTCACTGAAGACGGCCTCACCGTGATCGTCCTCTGCAACCGCGCCGACCTCGACGCCGGGGCGCTGGCTCTGAACGCGGCGACAATCTTATTGCCAGAGTAGTTGGGGCCCAGGAAATCTTGAGCACGTCTTTCGACTCTGGTCGGCTGTGGAGAGGGACAAGGACTCCCCAAGGCAAAAGATTCTTATCCCCGTGCAGTCTCCGATCGCCCACAAGAGCTGGCCGCGAGAGACTCTCCTCTTAACCCCCAATGAGTCTTGTTTCGCCGCAATTTCCATGATATATCTTGATGACGGTCATGGCGGTGACGGGATGTCACACCCAGGTGCCTGCCCCTGGAAGGAGGTCCGGAGATGATCGAAGGCCAAGAGGCCCTCAGCGCGACGGCCCGCCTGACATACGGGATGGTCGGCGGCGGCAGGGGCGCGTTCATCGGCGATGTCCATCGCAAGGCCATTGCCATGGACGGAAAAGCCCGGCTTATGGCCGGTTGCTTCTCCCAATCCTATGAGAATACCCTGGCGACGGGCGAGGCCTGGGGCGTCGATAGGTCGCGTCTCTATAAAACCTATGAAGAAATGCTCCAGGCCGAGGGAAAACGCGCAGACAAGGTCGACTTCGTGGTCATCGTGACGCCCAACGACACCCACTCTTCCATCGCCATATCGGCCATCGAGAACGGGATCCACGTCGTCTGCGACAAGCCTTTGACGACGACCCTCAGCGATGCCCGGGAACTCGGCCGGCTGGTCAAGGAGAAGCAGAACCTCTTCTGCGTCACCTACGCCTACTCGGGCTACCCCATCGTCAAGCACATGCGGGATATGGTCCGGAACGGCGAGCTGGGCGACATCCGCTTTGTCAGCGGTGAATATCCCCAGGAATGGCTGGCCACGCTGCTTGAAAAAACAGGCCAGAAACAGGCCGCCTGGCGGACCGACCCGAAGCGCGCGGGGGCTTCGAACTGCGTCGGCGACATCGGCAGCCACATCGAGCACATGGTCTCCTACGTGACCGGGCTCAAGATCGAGTCCCTCCTCGCCCGGCTCGACCACTTTGGGGAGGGCCGGACGCTCGACGACAATGCTTCGATCCTGCTCAACTACGAAGGCGGGGCCAAGGGCATGTACTGGAGTTCCCAGGTCGCCGTCGGCCAGGACAACGGCTTTCGCATCCGGGTCTACGGGACGAAAGCCGGTTTCGAGTGGGCCCAGGAGTATCCCAATTACCTGCGCATGTCTTACGTCGACAGGCCCACGGAAATTATCTCCCGGGGCCGGGATAAAATGTCCCCCCGGGCGCAAAGCTTGAGCCGTATCCCCTCCGGCCATCCGGAGGGCTATTTCGAGTGCTTCGCCAACCTCTACAGCACCTATCTCAATGCCCTGGCCAAGCGGAAGTCCGCTCAACAACTTGCCGCCGACGACTCCGATTTCCCGGGCGTCGAAGACGGCATCCGGGGCGTGCGCTTCATCGAAAAATGCGTCGAAAGCTCCAATAAAGGAGCGATTTGGGTAAATTTCTAAGGCGGTGACAGGCAAAATCCGGTGACACGCAACCAATTAAGAAATTAGGAGCATGTCACCAATTTTGCGGATCCCCGAGGGAGGGAGATATGGCGCGACCGGTGACCCTATTCACGGGGCAATGGGCCGATCTGCCCTTCGAAGAGATCTGCAAGAAGGCTTCCCAGTGGGGTTACGACGGCCTGGAGATCGCCTGCTGGGGAGACCACATGGATGTGGCCAAGGCCGCCAAGAGCCCGGCCTACGTTCGGAGAAAAAAGCAGATCCTGGCCAAGTACAACCTGAAATGCTGGGCCCTCGGAGCCCATCTCGCCGGCCAGAGCGTCGGCGACAGGCCCGATCCCCGCCTCGATGCCTTCGTGCCCGACACGATCAAGGGCAAGCCCGCCAAGATCCGCTCCTGGGCGATCGAGGAGATGATGCTGACCGCCCGGGCCGCCAAGGCGATGGGCTGTTTCGTGGTCAACGGCTTCATGGGTTCTCCGGTCTGGCACGCCTGGTACTCGTTCCCGCCCACGACGGAAGCGATGGTCGAGGCCGCCTTCGACAAGATTCTCAAGCTCTGGACGCCCATCCTGGACGAGTTCGACCGCTGCGGCGTCAAGTTCGGGCTCGAGGTCCATCCGACAGAGATCGCCTTCGATTTCTACACGGCGCACAGATTGCTGGCCAAGTTCGGCCGCCGCCCGGCCCTCGGGTTCAACTTCGACCCCAGCCATCTCGTCTGGCAGGGAATCGAGCCCCAGCTCTTCATCCGCGACTTCGCCGACCGCATCTACCACGTCCACATGAAAGACGCCGCGGTGACTCTGGACGGCCGGGCCGGGATTTTGGGGTCGCATCTTCCCTTCGGCGACCTGCGGCGGGGCTGGAACTTCCGTTCCCCCGGACACGGCGACGTGCCCTTCGAGGAAATCATCCGCGAGCTCAACAGCATCGGCTACGCGGGCCCTCTCTCGGTGGAATGGGAGGACAACGGAATGGACCGGGAATATGGGGCCAAGGAGGCCTGCGAGTTCGTCCGCTCGATCGACTTCGCGCCTTCCGCCGTCGCCTTCGATAAGGACTTCAGCAAATGATCACGGCCGGTGTCGCCGCCGGCCCCAGGGAGAAGCGAAAGAATGTCCGAGAAAAAAACCGCTCGAGATAGAACGGCCCTGTCGCGCCGCGACTTCATCAAGTCGACGACCGCCGCCGGCCTCGGCGCCGCCGTCGCGGGCCGGGGACTCGGCCGCGAGCCGAAGGGAATCCTCGGAACACGCACCGGGTCCGCAGGTCCGCAGGATTCGCCCAATGCGGGGGCTGCCCAAGCGGACGAGCTCCGGGTCGCCCTGATCGGCTGCGGCGAGCAGGGCCGGGTGCTTCTCGAATCCTGCCTGCGTATTCCCGGAATCCGCATCGTCGCCGTCTGCGACATCTGGGAGTACAGCCGCCAGTACGCCAGCGGCTATCTCGGCAAGTACGATCAGCCCACCACCGTTTATGAAGACTACCGCGAACTTCTGGCCAAGGAAAAAGGCCTCGACGCCGCCATCATCGCCACGCCCGACTGGGTGCATGCCGAGCAGACCAACGCCTGCCTGAGCGGCGGCCTTCATGTTTACTGCGAGAAGGAGATGTCGAACTCTCTGGAGAAAGCCCGGAGCATGGTGCAGGCGGCGCGGCGGACCGGGAAGCTCCTCCAGATCGGCCATCAGCGCCGCAGCAACCCGCGCTACGTTCATGCCATCGACCGCCTGATCCGCGAGAAAAAAATCCTCGGCCGCGTCGTCGTCGCCTATGCCCAGTGGAACCGCTCCCGAAGCGACCTCGTCGGCTGGCCGAAGAAGTTCACCATCCCACCGGAGACGCTACAAAAATACGGTTACAGTTCCATGCTCGAGCTCCGCAACTGGCGCTGGTTCAAGAAGTTCGGCGGCGGTCCGATGGTCGATCTCGGCTCCCACCAGGTCGACCTCTTCGGTTGGGTTTTCGGC
>JAFGRZ010000314.1 GCA_016934895.1 Candidatus Aminicenantota bacterium | reverse complement strand
TATGCCGAACCGATCGCCGCCCAAACGGGGTATCCGGCCATGGCCCTTCAACTTCCCGGCGATTACGACGGAAAGGATGATGAGGTGACCTGGCTTTACTATTTCCGGGAGCTGGCGAAAAAGACGGGCGATCCCTTGACTCATGATTTTTTCCGGTCCGCCGTTCCCTTCATCCAGGCTATCGATGTGTTTTCCGGCGTGTTGAAGGAAAAGCGCATCCGGGCGATCATCGGAGGACACAGCAAACGGGCCTTTTATGCCTATAACGCCGCCGCCATCGATCCCGAGCGGGTGGCCTCCGTCATCTACATGGGATGCGAGGCCCTGTATACCGATATCAATAATTACCTCCCTTCGGTCAACCCGGTCTATATCCAGGATTTCGTCAAATGCCCGGTCTTCTACATCGGCGGGACCGACGAGGGCGGCTATGAGATGTTCAATATCACCCGTCTTCAGCAAGTGATGAAGACGCCCTGGACGATCGAATATGTGCCCAACTACCGGCATGAGGCGCGCTCGGAAAGACATTTTCTGGATTGGCGGATGTGGACGTCACACATTTTTGACGGAAGGCCGGTGACAAAGATACGCAATCTGAGTTATGAGGAGACCCCGGAAGGAACCCGGTTCCGGGCGAATATCGACACACCCAACAAGATCATCCAGGCCAAGGTTTGGACCGTGTATTGTGACGACGTGCCTTTTTGGAGGGATTTGGTCTGGTATCCCGTCCTGATGCAGCGAAAAGAAGGGACGCTCTTCGAAGGGTATGTCGAGGGAATTCTTCCGGATGCCTGGCTCGTCGAAGTCAAGGATATCGCCGGCGGCACGGCGGGCACCGTGAGCACTCCGCCTCAAGATATCACTCACAAGGAAACTCAGGTCCGAGAGCCGCATTTCTCGGGGGCCCGCCTGTGGAAGCCGAAAAAGACCGAAGACGAAAAGAATTGATTGACACAGAGAAACTCGTGAATTACCCGCTCGACGAGCGCGGCCGAAGGCCGAGCTCTCATGGCTGGGCACGCATTTGCGGGACAAAAAGGCATCCCGGGAGAAAAGATTATGGAGGTGATCCCATGAAGAAACGCGCGTATTTCCTATTTTTTTGTTTCCTGCCGACGATCAGCCTGCTCAATTTGCCCCCTGACCTAAAAGCAGAGGAGACTTCATTCATCAAATCAACAGCGGCCTACAAAAAAATTAAATCCGAAATTGACAAAATCAAGGTCGTTGATAATCATGAGCACATAAAGTCTGAACCATTCAGAGTCAAGGAGGGAAAACCGGACTTTTTCGACCTGGTGACGAGCGATTACACCGGAGCGGACATCGGAAACATCGGCAATACCTTCGGCCACGATACGAAATATCTGGATGAGACTTTAAGCATCGAGGAAAGGTGGGCGTCGTTCAAGCCGATCTACGACCGGATCAAGAACACGGGCTACATGCGATGTCTGAGGCTGGGCATAAAGAAAATTCACGGCATCGAAATCACCGATGCGTCTTCCATAAAAAAAATAAATGAAAGCATGGACAGGCTCTACCAGCCGGGGATCTATACCAGGACTCTCCGGGATCTAGGAAAGATCGATTATGTTCTCGTCTATAGAAGCTCCGGGCATTTCGGCAAGGATGATTATCCTGACTTTTTCCGGGTTGTCCGGTATATCGATAGTGTGATTATCTTTAACCATCCTCAGGATATATACAAGCTCGAAGAACAATATCGAGTTTCTGTTCACTCCCTTGATGACCTGGAGAAAATCTACGGGAAATTCGTCGAGGAATCCATCGAGGACGGTGTCGTCGGTTTTAAGTATGGCGGGGCATACCTTAGGACCCTGGACCACTCATCTTATTCACGGGAAAAAGCGGAAGCTGTCCTTAAAAAATTGCTAAGGTTTACAGGCTGGGGGAGAAGTGCCATAACCGTAGAAGGCGGGGAAGAATTGACGAATTATTGCTTCAATCTCATGTTGAAGGTCATTGAAGAAAAAGGGATGCCGATTTCCATTCATACAGGCCTACAAACTGGCGGCTATAAAGACATAAGATGGAGCAATCCGCAGCACCTGATCCCTCTTTTCAGGGAATATAAAAACGTGAACTTCGACCTTTTTCACGGAGGCTTTCCTTTTATGAAAGAATTCGCAGAACTGGGGAAAAGTTGGCCGAACGTTTTCTTGAACTTCTGTTGGTTTCACACCATCTCACCGGAAGGGGCCAGATCTTTGCTCTCCGAGCTCCTGGAGTTGGTCCCTGTCCATAAAATATTTGCTTTTGGGGCAGACACAAATTTTCCAGAAAGTACCATCGGACATTTGGAAATGGCCAAAGAGAACTGCGCAATCGTATTGACCGAAAAGGTTCTGAATGGTTATTTCACGGAGGAAGAAGCTATCGAATATGCCATTAAGATTTTAAGAACCAACTCCATAGAATTCTTCAATCTTGAGTAGCGTCCGCGCCTTCTCTGTGAAGCCCGGAGCCTTTTGATGAACGGCCGTTATGGACGTCGGGTTTTTTTCTGTGATATGGTTGAGCCCAACCGTCGACGATGGATGAAAAGGCGATGAAGGAAAAAGCGGATCCCCCGGCGAACGGAAGGGCCATGGATAGTCGCGCATTCCAGAAAGAGCGACCGCGAGAGGCCAACAGCGCGGACCGGACGACCGGGGAAATGAGAAGAAGGAGCGTCATGAAAACGATGAACCGGCGGACATTCCTGGCATTGTCGGGAGCCGGGCTTGCCTCCGGACTGGGGACCCGGCATCTGGGGAACCAAGTCAAGCTTTCCGGCGAAGCCGGCTCGCCGGACGTATTGAGCTACGACATCGGGATGGGGCAAATGCTGGTCGAGGGAGGAGCGGTCCGCGAGAACCTCGACAAAGCCGTGGCGATGATCAGCCAAGCGGCCGAGAAAGGCTGTCGGCTGGTTCTTCTCCCGGAATGCCTGGATTGCGGCTGGACATACCCGGACTCGCCCCGGTTGGCGGATCCGATCCCCGGTCCTCACACCGATATCCTGGCAAAAGCGGCCAAAGCGAACGATATCTACGTTGTTGCGGGGTTGACGGAAAGGGCCGGACCAGACACTTATAATTCGGCCGTATTGATCTCTCCCGAGAACGGCATCCTCCTGAAACACCGAAAAATCAACATCCTGACGATCGCCCAAGACATCTATTCGATCGGGGACCGCCTGGGCGTGGCGCACACGCCCTTGGGAACAATCGGGATCAATATCTGCGCCGATAATTTTCCCGACTCCCTCGTGTTGGGGCACTCCCTGGCGCGCATGGGTGCCCAGATCATTCTCTCCCCCTCAGCCTGGGCGGTGGATGCCGACCATGATAACAAGCAGAATCCGTATGGCGGAGGATGGAGAAGGTCATTCACGGAACTGGCGACGTTGTACGACCTGACCGTCATCAGCGTCAGCAATGTGGGGTGGATCCACGCTGGGGTGTGGAAAGGGCGCAAGTGCATCGGCTGCTCCATGGCCGTGGGCGCCGGCGGCAAGTCTCTTGCCGACTGCCCGTATGGCGAAACGGCGGAACATCTGGGGATCGCGAAAGTGGAATTGACGCCAAGAAAGGTAAAAGGGACGGCGATCTCCGGAATGCTGAAAGAAAAAGGGCATAAAATCTAGCCGGACTTGCCAAAGCCTTCATCAAGTGGTCAAATAAAAAGCATGGGCGGTCTGTTCGAAGTGCTGCGGCCGGGCCGGCCGGTCTCCCTGGTGGTCCACAACAATCCCGACCCGGATTCCCTGGCTTCAGCCACGGGGCTTCAATATCTGTTGAAGAAAAAGGGGTTCTCGTCCGTCCGGATTTATTACGACGGGTTCATCGGCCGGGCGGAAAACAAGGCCATGCTGAAACAGCTCAAGATCTCCGCCCATCAGATAACGAGGTCCGGGCCCGCCCGCCGCCGGCAGTTCGTGCTTCTGGACTGCCAGCCGTACGCCGGCAATGTCACCCTGCCCGACAAGGCAGCGCTTCTGGCCGTCATCGACCATCATCCCCTCCGCCAGCGGACAAAGAAAATCCCTTTCTGGGACGTCCGGCCCGATTACGGGGCCTGCGCCACGATCATCTATGAATACCTGGTCTCGGAAAATGTCGCGATCCCGGCGCCCGTGGCGACGGCCCTGTTTCACGCCATTTTCAGCGAGACCCAGGGCCTGGGAAGAGAGGGCAGCCCGGCGGACAAAAAGGCCTATCTGGAGCTCCTGCCACGAATCAGCTTCAAACGCCTCTCCAAGATCCAATACCCGCCTCTCTCGCGGGACTTCATCTCCAACCTGCTGCGGGTCTTGACCGGCGGCTTTTACTA
>JAFGRZ010000313.1 GCA_016934895.1 Candidatus Aminicenantota bacterium | reverse complement strand
CTCCGGAAATGGGATCGTGTCCCGCAAATTTTCCGGTCATGTCCCCATTTCGCTCTTGTCGTTCGCCAAAAAGTGTTAGACGGTCAGACTGACCGAATTCCCCCCGTCGCACATTCATTGCGCAATTCCTCCCAGGTGAAGGAGACGGACCGTCCGTCCGTCGCCAGACCGAGTTGTCCGAGTGAGCCGCGCCTTCCCGTCAGCGCGGTGACGGGTCGTTCTTCGCGGCTTTCGACGGACATCTCCCAGACATTGTTCTGCCGATCTCCGAGCCCGATGAAAAAGACACTTTTCCCATCGCTGGACCAACGGGGAAGAAATCCCTCTCCCTTGCTCAGCGGCTCCGGCGGTCCTCAGGCCGCAGGGACGCGCCACAGACGGCGAGCTCCATGACGATGAAGTGCCGGCCTTCATGCTCGTCGATGTCGCAGATGGTGCAGATGTCGTGATTTTCTTATTCCCGAGAAGGAGAAGTCTCTATGATTTTGAAATTGCTTGTGATTTTCTCTCCGGATATAATGGGTTCATGGCTGAGATTCCTGTTCGCGAGGGGAACGATGCAAAATCCGACACTCCCCAAGAAATCCAGGACCTTCAGCTTGCCTTATTAAGAAGAGCCGGTATGGCGAACCGTTTCATGCTGACTCTCATGCTCTCGGAGATCGCGATCAGCCTATCACGTCAGGGCTTGAAAAGAAGGCATCCCGAACTCGCGCCCGAAGACCTGGATCTGCTTTTCATTGATTACTGCTACGGCCCGTCATTAGCCAATAGGTGCCGAATCCTCCGCCAAGAGAAACCGCGGTGAGTCCCGCCAGCCTGCGAACCGCATTGAGTTCTGTGATCGAGGTCTTGGAAAACATGAAAATCCCTTACTACCTGGGCGGCTCCATGGCCAGTTCGGCGATGGGTCTTCCCCGGACGACTCTGGATGTCGACATCATCGCCGATGTCCAAGCCTTTCAAGCCGGTCGATTGGCCGATGCCCTGCAGGGATCCTTCTATATAGACCAAGACCAGATCGCGGCCGCCATCAGGCGCCGAAGTTCTTTCAATATCATCCATTCTGAAACATCGCTCAAAGTGGATATTTTCATCCCCAAAGAGCGGGAATATGACAGGACGGCTATGGACCGCCGACGACGAGAATCCCTGTCCGGAGAAGAAGACACGATTTCATGCTACCTGGCCTCTCCAGAAGATATCATCTTGAGCAAACTCGAATGGTACAAGAGCGGCGGCCTTGTCTCTGGCCGCCAATGGCAGGATGTGCAGGGCGTCATGAAAGTTCAGGGACGAGAGCTCGATCAAACCTATCTGAGAAAATGGGCGCTCAAGCTGAGTATCTCAGAGTTGTTGGAAAAGGCGCTCATCGAAGCAGAAATCACTTAGAACAAGTTCTCATCATGTCGGCGACTTCGAAAATTTCAGTCGATATGCCGACCTCGTGGACGACTTCCACATTTACGGATCCTCTTCGAGAAACAAGCCAAAGAGACGGAGCGGATGGCGCCGCCGTCGTCTTTGCGATAGGGGAGGAACTTGAAAAGAAGGGGGAAGGTCTCGTTCGCGTTTTTGGGGATGGGCTGATCGTCCTTCAGTTTCGGAGGTTTCAGCTTCAGTTCCTGGAGCACAAACGCCAGTTCCGGATCCGGGGTCGTCACACAGCGCAGGCGGATCTCCACATAGCTGTCGAAATTGGCCTAGTCCCGGACGACGGGAAGGACGAGGTGGGACGGATGTGACGCCGAGCGATGGACGCGCTGGACGGCGGTCCGGAAATCCTTCTCCGCGGCCTTGAAGATGTTGGGGACGAAGGTCTGGGGGTTCCGGTCGATGAGCGGGAACCAGGTGCTCTGGACCTGGACCATGATCCGGTGGCCCTTCTCGAACCGGTAGTTCTGGGAGTGAAGGTCGATCGTGGTGGCCACGACCTCGTTCGGAGGGACGGCCTCCGGCCGCTCGAAGCTCTTCCGGTAGCGTCCCCGAAAAACTTCGTTGGCGACCATCAGCTGATAGCCGGCCAGCTTCCAGACCCCGGGCATCTTTTCGGGATGGACGTCGATGAGCTTGACGACCCAGTCGCTGTCGCTGCCCGTGGTCGAGGCGAACAGGCGCGCCTCGATCTTGCCGGCGAGAGTGATGTTCTCCTTGAGCGGCTCCGTTTCCCAGCTCAGGACGTCGGGGCGGTCGTCCACGAAGCGCTGGTCCTGGACAAGCCAGGTCGACCAGCCCGATCCGGCCGCGAAGTAGGTGGCCTCGATGGGCCGATGGCGGTAGGGGACGGGATGGTCGGGGTCCGAGACATAGCTGTCGAAGGCCGGTTCTTCCGTCCCGGCGGGGGGATCGAAGGACAGCCGGCCGCCCGCCCTGAAGTACAGCTTCCTGTCGTTCGTCTCCGTTCGCGGCGGCCAGGCCTTCCAGGTCCGCCACGTGTTCGTGCCGACCTCGAAGGTCCAGGCCTCGACGGCCGGCCTGTCTCCCGCGTCCTTGAGGAAATGGGCGAACCACGGGGCCTGGATCTTCTCCCGGAAATAGCGGCTGGTCGGGCTCCCAAACTCGATGGCTCCCAGGCTCGTCCCCTCGCTCCTGTTCCAGCCCCCGTGGTTCCACGGCCCGGCCACGAGGAAGTTGAGGCCCTTGACGTCGTGGCGCTCCAGGGCTTCGTAAATCCGGAGGGGCCCGTAGAAATCCTCCTGGTCCCACCAGCCGGCGACGTTGAGGACCGGCACGGGGACATCTGTAAGATAGGGTACCAGAGTCTGCTTCTTCCAGAATTCGTCATAGGAGGGATGGTCGACGAAGTCGTTCCAGGTCGGGATGGCTCCCTTGAGGTACTTGGCGTTGACGTTCGACAGCGGGCCGAGGGCGAGATACCAGTCGAAGGTGTCGTAGCGGTCGAACTCGAAGGCGGCCTGCTCCTTGGAGGTCTCCATCCGCGTGGCGTACTCGAAACCGTAGCTCAACCGGAAGGCCCCGTTGTGGAAGAAGTCGTCGCCGAGCCACATGTCCGCCGGGGGAGCCTGGGGCGAGACGGCCTTGAGGGCCGGGTGGGGCTCGAGCAGGGTCATGGCCGTCAGCCAGCCGTCGTAGGAGACGCCCAGCATCCCGACCCGCCCGTTGTTCCCCGGGACATGGCGCACGAGCCAGTCGATCGTGTCGTAGGCGTCCGAGGCCTCGTCGAACGAGCGGGGCACGCTCCGGTCCCGCGCCGGGCGGATCATGACGAAGGACCCCTCCGACGCGTACCGGCCGCGGATGTCCTGGAAGGCGAAGATGTACCCGCCGTCGGCGAGTTCCTTATAGGCTCCCTGGAGGCGCCGGGCCGAGCCGGCGATGCCGTAGGGGGTCCGGCTGAGGATGATGGGCAGAGGGCCTGCCGCGTCCTTGGGGGAATAAATCAGCGTATGGAGACGGAGGCCGTCCCGCATCGGGATCATGACCTCCCGGATGTCGTAAGCCGGACCGGGCGGCGGCGGACCGGACAGCAAGCTCCCCGGCCCTCCGCTCAACACGAGGGCCGCGATCGCCAGGGATCCCAGGGCGAGCGTACCCAGGAAGGATCGGTTCGGACGCCCCTTCCGGGCGTTGCTGCTTAGCGTGTGGACCATATTGTCCCTCCTCATGGGCTCAGGATATTCGCGGGCGCAGCTTTTTTGCGCTCCGCTGGAAGAGATTGTTGGGCATTTCCCCGGTTAGTTTCTTTCGCTACCGATAAACCGATAGATCACCGCACCTAACATACCCCCAGTGATCGGGGCCACCCAGAAAAGCCAAAGCTGTGAAATCGCCCAATCGCCTACAAATAGAGCAACGCCCGTACTGCGCGCAGGATTCACCGAGGTGTTTGTAACCGGGATGCTGATCAAATGAATGAGAGTCAGGCACAAGCCGATGGCAATCGGTGCGAAACCCTGTGGTGCCCGTTTGTCGGTGGCGCCCATCAAGAAACTCTGCGCCATATTTCTTCACGCTTTCCTCCTTCGTTACGAACTTCGCTTTTCCCGATTATTTGGATATCACCCTAGCACAGGTTATTTTCTATTGAAAGGAAAATATTGAAGGTCGGCTAAGAGGCTAAAGATCTTATTCCCCGGAAGAAAAAGTCTCTATGATTTCCGGCGGCCGCGGGCCAGAGAGGCGAAGATCCCGGCGAAGCAGAGGGCGGAGAAAATAGCGAACCCCGTCCTGGTCGCCCGGAGAAATTCGGCCTGATTGGCCGCGCTGATCTCCACCCGGCCGATGAAGACGGCGAAAATCATGATCGCCATCCCCATGCTGAGCATCTGCCCGACCAGCCTCATGGTCCCCAGGGTCGCCGCGGCGACACCGTAGTGTTTCTTCTCGACCGAACTCATCACGGCGTTGGTGTTCGGGGAGGAAAAGAGAGCGAATCCAAGCCCGAGCAAGGCCAGGCTTCCGACGACGAACCCCAGGGAGGTATCCGCCCCGAGCAAGGCCAGGAGAAAAAGCCCGGCGCTCGACAGGGCCATGCCGATGGAGGCGACGGTCCGGGGCTCGATCCTGTCCGAAGCGCGGCCGGCCAGCGGCGAGAAAAGAGTCATAACGATCGGCTGCGCGATCAAGATCAAACCGGCGCTTTGAGGAGTCATCCCCTTCAGATATTGAAGGTAAAGGCT
>JAFGRZ010000312.1 GCA_016934895.1 Candidatus Aminicenantota bacterium | reverse complement strand
TGAATAATAGAGTCCATCGTTCATTCAAGGAGTCCCGATGAATCACTTCCTTGTTCTCGGCGCGGGAAAGATGGGGCTCGTTCTGGCCAAGGATTTGATCGACAGCGGCCCCCAAAACAAAGTGACGCTGGTCGATATCGACCGGCGGCAACTGGAAAACGCCAGAAAGTCCATTTCGAGCTCCCGGCTGGAGGTCCTGGAAAGCGACATGGAGGATGAAGAGCAGAGAGAAAGCGTCTGCCCGGGCAAAGATGTCATCATCAACGCTCTGCTTCACAGACACAGCCTGCCCGTTATGGCGGCGGCGATCCGCAACGCGGTTCATTTCGTTGACCTGGCGGGCGAGGCTGCTTCGGCCCGGATGGCGCATGATCAAAAAGCCAGGGACCGCGGTGTCACCGTCCTATCGGGAATGGGTGTGTCCCCCGGGATCACCAACGCCCTCGTCGGGAGGGCCGTCGATCTTCTGGACGAAACGGAAAACGCGCTCATTTATTGCGGGGGGAATCCCGTAGAACCGCGCCCCCCTCTCGGATACAGGATTGTCTATGCCCTTGACAGCCTGATCAACTTCTATCAGAGGCCGGCGCTGATCATAAGGGGCGGCGAAGTGGAGGAAGTCGCTCCGCTCTCAGGCCTTGAACCCGTCCGTTTCGCTCCGGATTTCCCCGAAATGGAATGCTTCTTCACCGACGGCTTGAGTTCATTGCTCCAGACCATGAAAGGGAAAATACGCGGAGACCTTTACGAAAAAACAGTCCGGCACCGCGGCCATGCCCAAGGATTCAGGACGCTCCGGGATTGCGGCCTTCTCTCCACCGATCCCGTCCAAGTCGGGGACCGGCGCGTCTCTCCCAGGCCGGTTCTCGAGACGCTCCTCGAAGAGAGGATGAAACTTGGAGCGGAAAGGGACGTGACCTTGTTGCGGATCGTCGTTTCCGGAAAGAAATCAGGGGTTCCTCAGACGCATATTTTTGAAATGGTCGATTATGGCGACCCGGGGAAAGGACAAACATCCATGGCCAGGACGACGAGCTTCCCGGCGTCGATCGCTTCCCAGATGATCGCCGAGGGCCGGATCTCAGTCCGAGGGGTTGTCTTTCCGGAGGGCATCTTTGACCGGGATCTGTTCTTCCCCTTCATGGAGGGCCTGGCAAAGCGGGGAGTTTCCATCTCCCATAAGATTGTGACCGGGCAACGGCAAGAGGACGCCTAGCCGCCGGAATAAAGTGGACAAATGGCGATCCTGTCCCCGTCCTCGAGCTCTTCCTTTGGAGAGATGGCCTTTCCGTTGCGGGTCATGATTTTCGGCCGATTTTCCTGAATGCGGATACGGGAAAGGAGCTGGCCGGCCGTGATCGGTTTTTCAAGCTCGAGCTCCTTTTCGCTGAACCCCGTTTCATAGATGAGGGGGCCGATGATCTTGAGCTTGATTTTCATCGCTTCGACCCCCACTCGAAACAAGGCCGGCCCGCGGCTATTCGAGCTTGCCGTATTTTTCGACCTCCGCGGCTTCTTCGGCCAAACCGAGCCCGAGCGCCGTTTTCTTGGTCGGAATGCCCCGCTTGTCCCAACCCCGGATTTCGTAGAAAGAATCGAGCAGCTTCTCGTACTTGTCCCATTCCAGAACCTGGCCCGCGATCGGGCCCTCATTGTCGGCGTTGGACGGGTCGAACCACACCTTCGGAGGATAGTCCTTGGTCCTGTTCCAATCCGGGTATTCCCGGAGCCAGAAAAGTTTCATCAGAGCATAGATCCTGTCGCCGACCTTGAACAAGTCATCGAGAGTCCATCTCATGCCGGTGATCGTGTTGAAATAATCGGCGTAATGCTGGAGATCCCAACCCAGCTCAATCCAAGGGAAGCGGCAGGCGACGATGAATTCGAACAGACCGCCGCGGATTCTCTGCAACTCGATGACCTTTTGGGCCTTTTCCGGTCCGTAGGATTCCCGCGAAGTCTGGGTGATTTCGAACATGATCACCCAGGATTCCTTGTGATGGGCCCCGATCGGGCTGGTGGCGAAAGCCAGAGCCATGCCGGGAATGAACTTGCAATTATAGGCCGAACACTCAAGCCCTTTGACCTGAATGGCGTAGTCCATGGCATCCCCGCCGATTTTTTGGGCCATTCTCATCGTTCCATCGGCCAGAAAGTTCCCCACGCCTTCCCGGTAGGCCGTCATCCTCAAGAGTTCCTTGGCTCGTTCCGCGTCCCCGAATCTGAAGTCGCCTTCGATGGCGCCGCGGTCGATCGCATCGGCATAGAAACCGAGGACGCCTCCGGCCGATATCGTATCCACACCGTAATCATCGCAGAGATAGTTCAAGGACGCGACCTGGGGCAAGTCAAAGATTTCGAGGTTGCTTCCCAGCATGCCGACGTTTTCATAATCCAGCTCGGATTCGCGGCCTTCGTGATCATGAATGGCGATGCCGCAGCGCATGGTGCAGTTCGGACAACCGTAGGTGGCGATGCGGGCGTTGTTGAGCCGTTCCCCGTCGATTTTCCAGGCCTCCGGGTGAGATGTCTTCCTCATGTTCCTCACCGGCAATGCCGCCACTTCATTGCACCAGGAAAGCACTCCTGTGGTTCCCTGAACCGACCATCCGGTTTTTTTGTCTATCTCCTGCACTTTTCTCAAGTCTCCGGCGCCGAGCGCTTTCATTCCCGGAGGGTCGGCCATCGGGATGCTTTTCGATCCCTTGACGACGATCGCCTTGAGATTCTTTGAACCCATGACGGCGCCGATTCCCGGGCGGCCTCCGGCCCGTCCTTCCAGGCTCCGCACCACCGCGTAGAGCACCTTGTTCTCGCCGCCCTGTCCGATATTCAGAACCCCCACGCCCTTTCCGTACTTTTTATAAAGCCATTCATTGGTGTCATACGTGCCTTTTCCCCAAATTTCATCGGCCGGCAATATCTCCACGCGATCGTCGACGATATTGAGATAAACAGGGGAGCGGGCCTGTCCCTCGATGATCAGGCCGTCGTAGCCCGCTTTGCGAAGCTCCACGGTGACCCTTGTCCCCAGGTTTCCGTCTCCGTATCCTCCGGTGAGCGGAGACTTGGCCGCCACAACGGTTTTGCCCGTATTGGGCGCGGGAATTCCCGCGATCGGCCCCAAGGCAACGACCAATTTGTTGTCCGGCCCCAGGGGATCGATTCCGGGCTTGAGTTCGTCCCAGAGGATTTTCAGGGCAAATCCCCGGCCTCCGATCCAGGATTTGGCAAATTCTTCGGTGAAGGATTCTTTTTTTACGGATCCCGTGGTCAAGTTGATTCTGAGTAGATGGCCGGTCCAACCGTTCATGGGCATGATCTCTCCTGGTTGATTTTTTGCGCAACGAAACGCCTCTATCGGATAACATAAACCGGCTCTTGAGTCAAGATGGAGACACTGAAGAATCGATGCCAATATGCGTTCCTCCCTGTGGTTTTGTCCAGCCCAAACGGCAGAGACGGCTGAACGCGAATCCACCCGATTATGGCGTCCGGCCGGCCTCTGTTGGCTTGAACCCGGATCCCGTAGTGTGATATAAGAATGGGAGAAGTTGTCCTTCACCTCAGGAGGCCCTGAACGTTTTCCAGTCAGAAGCGTAGAGATAGATAGGAGGCCGATCATGGAAAAGAAACTCTACCGCTCACAGGCACGAAAGATGCTCGGGGGTGTGTGCGCGGGGTTGGGGAACTATTTTGATATCGACGTCACCCTTGTCCGGCTGATCTTCGTTGCCTTGGGCCTTGTGACGGCGATCATTCCGATGATGATCTTCTATCTGATTGCCTGGATCATCATTCCGGTCGAGGAGCCGAAAGCCGGCGGGTGATTGACTCCCGGACGTTTCTCAGATAAGAATGGTGAATGAGAGGAAGTCCAGTCCGGAATGGTGAACAGCACAGAGATTCCTTTCCGGCACATCGCTGTCGAGGGAGCTCCGAAATCTCGGAAAACAACGCTGGCCCAAATCCTGGGCCCGATCTTGGGGGGTCGGGTGGTCCTCGACCGAACCGACAATCCCTACCTGAAGGATTTCTACGACGAGAAAGAAGGGGCCTCTCTGCTTTCACAGCTTGTCTTCCTGGTCAACCGCTACCACCAGCAGTTGCGGCTCTCCCAGAGAAACCTGTTTGAAGAACGGGTCATCTGCGATTACCTTTTCGAGAAAGACAAGATCTATGCCTATCAAACGCTCGGCGACGACGAACTGGTCGTCTACGAGCGCATCTATGGTATTTTGACGGAGAGGATCCCCCGGCCGGACATGGTCATCTATCTCCAGATATCCCTTCCCACTTTGCTCAAGCGGATCGCCAAGGACGGAAGCCCGATGGAGAAGAATATCTCGGAGAAATATTTGGGAGACTTGGTGGAGGCTTTCGATTATTTCTTTTTCAATTATCAGGCGACACCGCTTCTGGTGGTCAAGGCGGACGAGATCGACCTGACGCGGGAAGAAGAGATCTCCGA
>JAFGRZ010000311.1 GCA_016934895.1 Candidatus Aminicenantota bacterium | reverse complement strand
CTGATCCTTCTGGCCTGGACCATTCTGCAGGCCGGTTAGCTCGGACAGTGAGCCTGGATGAGTTAGAAGATGGTTTCTATTTTCATGCCCAGGAGGTATCATCCCGTTATGAAAAATTATTCATAAAATGAAGAAAAAGGCTCACTCTCCCTTGACGAGAGAGGGTCATCTTTTATGAATAGAACAGGTTCGATGAGCGTCTAAGGACACCTCAGTGTATCCGGAACAAGGAGGGAAAAAGATGACACGGTCGTATAACCGGCGTGAATTTCTGAGGCAGGCGGCCGCGGCCGGCGTCGGCTTCGGCGTCCTGGGCGGGCTCGATTTCCGCTTCGCCCAAGGCGCCAGCGAGCGGCTTCAGCTCGCGGTCGTCGGGGTGAACAGCCGCGGCCACGCGCTGGCGGAGACGTTCGCCCGCCTGAGAGATGCCCACGTGGCCTATATCTGCGACGTGGACATCCGCGCCGTCTCCAGGACGGTGCAGGCGATCGCCGCTCTTCAAGACAGACGCCCGCTGGGGCTGGAGGATTTCCGCAAGGCACTCGAGGATCCGGCGCTCGACGCGGTCGTCATCGCCACACCCGACCACTGGCATGCTCCGGCGGCCATCCTCGCGCTCGACGCGGGCAAGCACGTCTACGTGGAGAAGCCGTGCAGCCACAACCCCGCCGAGGGAGAGATGCTCGTGGCCGCGGCGCGGCGGAATAAAATGATCTGCCAGATGGGAAACCAACGCCGTTCCTGGAGCAAGGTCAAGGAGGCGATCGGTCGGCTTAAGGAGGGCGTCGTCGGGCCCATCCATTACGTCCGCTGCTGGTACGCGAACGCGCGCCGGCCGATCGGCGTCGGCCGCCCGGCTCCGGTGCCGGAGTGGCTCAACTGGGACCTCTGGCAGGGGCCGGCCCCCCGGGTCGGCTACCGGGACAATGTGGTCCACTACAACTGGCACTGGTTCTGGCACTGGGCGACGGGCGAAGCGGGAAACAACGGCGTTCACTCTCTCGACCTCGCCCGCTGGGGGATCGGCGCCGATTACCCCGCGCGTGTGACCTCGGCGGGCGGCCGCTATTACGCCGACGACGACTGGGAGCCGCCCGACTCCCAGATGATCTCGTTCGAGTTCCCGAACCGAGCCCTGGTAACCTGGGAAGGCATGAGTTGCAACACGGTCGGGGCCTACAGCGAGGGATTCGGTGCCCTGTTCCAGGGCGAGAACGGTTCCTTGCGCATTCTTCCCGGCAACGGATATGTTCTCTATGACAACAAAGGAGAGGAAGTCCGCACCGAAAAGGAGGCCGGAGATTCGCCCGATGCCTCGGTCGTGGGACCGGGCCTCGGCTATGACATGGTCCACGCCTGGAACTTCCTGGAATCGATCCGCGGCGGCGAAGCCCCCGCCTCGGAGATAGAGGAAGGCCACAAGAGCACGATGCTCATCCACCTGGCCAATATCGCCGACCGGACGGGGCGAGCGCTCAAGTGCGACCCCGAAACAGGCCGGATCCTGAACGACGACGAGGCGATGCGATACTGGAAACGGGAATACGAGCCGGGGTGGGAGCCGAAATGATAACGATTATGAAACGCCGCATCGGGACCGTCCGCGGGCTTCGTTCGAGCGAGCACAGCTATGGCGGGACGGTCTTCGCCGAAAAGAAGATCGAGGTCCTGCCGATGGTCCACAGCTACGATCCGATGATGAAGGCGATCGCCCTGTTTTTCGCCACAGGACAGCCGCCCGTTTCCCGCGAGGAGACGATCGAGATCTACGCCTTCATGAGCGCCGCCGACCGGAGTAAGGCCCTCGGCGGCCGGCCGGTCTCTGTCGCCGACGTCGTCGCCGAGGTCCGGACCGAAGCGGCGAAGCGAAAGAAATAACAGGAGCGATCCATGAGTTATCTCAAGATTATCGCCGGGCCGATGCGTCTCCCCTTTCTGATTCTGACCCCGGCCTGCGTCGCCGTTGGGGCAGGGACCGCCTTCTGGCAAACGGGGGCGCTCAAAGTGCTGGACGTTGTGCTCGTTCTGATCGGGGCCCTGGCGGCGCATATCAGCGTCAACATGCACAATGAATATTTCGATTTCAAAAGCGGCCTGGATTCGAAAACCCGGCGGACACCTTTCAGCGGCGGCAGCGGCACTCTTCAAGCCCATCCCCTATCGGCCCGCACGACCCGCGGGCTGGCCTGGCTGACGCTGGCCGTCGTCGCGGCCGTCGGGATCTATTTTGTCCGTTTGCACGGCTGGAAGCTCCTGCCCCTGGGAATTCTCGGGTTGATGCTCCTGGTGATTTACACGATCTGGCTCACCTATAATCCCCTGCTTTGCCTGTTGGCTCCCGGGATCGGTTTCGGGGTGCTGATGGTGATGGGCACTCATTTTGCGCTGACCGGCACGTACACCCTGACCTCCTTCGTGGCCTCCCTGGTGCCCACGTTTCTCGTATGCAACCTGTTGCTTCTGAACCAGTTCCCGGACGTCGAGGCCGACCGGACCGTCGGCCGCAAACATTACCCGATCACCATCGGCCGGAAAGCCAGCAGTGTGATTTTCGGCATCTTCATGCTGATGACCTATCTTTCTATTATCACCGGAGTCATTTTGAAGCTGTTGCCCGTCTCCGGTCTCTTGGCCGTTTTGACGTCTTTCCTTGCCGTGCGTGTCTGCTCGGGCGCCCGTAAATATGCCGACGACATCCCCCATCTCATCCCCTATCTGGGACAGAACGTGATGGTCATTATTCTCACTCTTGTTCTTCTGGCCGTCGGCCTGTTCATCGGAAAATAGATCGCGCGCGTCGAAGGGACATGTCATGCGGATCGAGCGCTTGGACCTGGCGATCATCATCTTCTATTTTGCCTTCATCGTTATCCTGGGGATCTGGGCCGGGCTGAGAAAAAAAAGAACCGGACAGGCGAAAGAATATTTTCTCGCCGGCCAATCCCTGCGCTGGCCGGTCATCGGTCTCTCCCTGTTCGCCGCGAACATCTCGACGGTACACCTGGTCAGCCTGGCCGAAGAGGGGTATGCGAACGGCCTGGCCTACGG
>JAFGRZ010000310.1 GCA_016934895.1 Candidatus Aminicenantota bacterium | reverse complement strand
TTCCGGTCTGTGCCCCGGTTCGACAACAAGATCCCTTTTTTCGTCAAATATCTGAAACGGCGGCAGCGGGAGAGAGAACGCTGCGCCATTTTTCTTTCCAACCCGATGGTCCGGCAGAAGGTCGCCGCGCTCCTTTCCCAGAACAAGGTCAGAGCCAGGGAAGAGATCAGTCCCTTTGCCGCCCCTCGGACCGCGGAGATCCTGCTTCTTCTCGGCGATTTGGAGAGGGGGTGGAGCTACCCTCCGGAGAGGATCACCGTCTTTTCGGAACGCGACGTTTTCACCGAAGAGAAAGTCCTGGTCAGCCGGCCGGTCCGGCGGGCCTTCGTCTCCCACTTCCAGGACCTTCGCGAGAGCGATTACGTCGTCCACGCCGATTATGGCGTCGGCGTCTTCCGCGGGCTCATCCGGCTGGCGGTGGACGGCCGGGAACGCGAGTTCATCGAGATCTCCTACCAGGACGAAGACAGGCTGTACGTCCCGGTCGAGGACCTCAACCTGGTGCAGAAATACTCCCAGGTGGGGACGACTTTGCCTCCCCTCGACAAGCTCGGAACCGGAACCTGGCAGAAAACGAAAGAGCGGACCAGAAAAGCCATCGAAAAGATGGCCAGAGAACTCCTCGAGCTTTATGCCCAAAGGAAGGCCCTCGAAGGATTCCGCTTCAGCCCGTCGGGGTCCTGGGAGTCGGAGTTCGAAAGGACCTTCGAGCACGAAGAAACCGAGGACCAGTCGCGGGCGATCAAAGACGTCGTCCGGGACATGGAATCCGGTTCGCCGATGGACCGGCTCGTCTGCGGAGACGTCGGCTACGGGAAAACAGAAATCGCCATGCGGGCGGCCTTCAAGGCGGCTATGGACGGCAAGCAGGCCGTTGTCCTCTGTCCGACGACGGTCCTGGCCAGCCAGCACCTCCATACTTTTCGCAACAGGATGATTCTCTTCCCGCTGAGAATCGAGGCTCTCAGCCGGCTGCAGACACGTTCCCGCCAGAGGAAAATTGTCGAGGATACGAAAAAAGGCCGGGTGGACGTCCTCATCGGCACGCACCGGCTTCTCTCCCCCGACGTCGGCTTCAAGGACCTCGGCTTGTTGATCGTCGACGAAGAGCAGCGCTTCGGTGTGAAACACAAGGAAAAAATCAAGCAGATGAGGGCGAATATCGATGTCCTGACCCTCACGGCAACCCCCATCCCCAGAACGCTGAACCTGTCTCTTTCCGGACTCCGCGACATCAGCCTGATCGAAACCCCGCCCAAAGACAGGCTGTCCATCCACACGGTCGTCGCCCCCTTTGAAGGCCGTCTCGTCGCCGCGGCCATCCGCCGGGAGTTGAGCCGGGAGGGCCAAGTCTATTACGTCCATAACCGGATCGAGGATATCGACGAGATCGCCGGAATGGCGCTGAAACTCGTCCCCCAGGCCAGAGTAACGTCGATCCATGGCAGAATGCCGCCCGCGGCGGTCGAGAAGAGGATGCTCGAGTTTATCGGCGGAAAAAGCAACGTCCTCATTTCGACGACGATCATCGAGAACGGCATCGACATTCCCCAGGTCAATACGCTGATCGTGGACCGGGCCGACCTGTTCGGCCTCTCCCAGCTCTATCAATTGCGGGGACGGGTGGGGCGGTCTTCCCGCCAGGCTTACGCCTATTTCCTCGTGCCGCCCATCTCGGAGTTGACTCCCTTGGCCAGGGAACGTCTCAAGGCGCTCAAGGAATTCAGCGACCTGGGATCGGGATTCCGGCTGGCGGCCAAGGACCTGGAGATCAGAGGCGCGGGAAACCTCCTCGGGTCCGAGCAGCACGGAACCATGGAAGCCGTCGGGTACGACTATTTCATGGAGCTTCTCGACCAGACGATCCAGGAGCTCAAAGGGGAAAAGCCCGAAGAGGTCAAGAGCGAGATCAACCTCCGAGTGGATATCCGGATACCCGAGGACTACCTCCCCCAGATCAACCTGCGGTTGAGCCTCTACAAGCGTGTTTCTTCCGTGGAGACGCTGGAGAAGCTCGACAAGATAGGGGACGAAGTCCGGGACCGCTTCGGCCCCCCGCCCGGAAGCGTGGAGAACCTGCTGCGCTACGGGGCCATCAAATATCTGGCCCAGAAGATCAGGATCAAGACCATCGACCGCGTCGGGTCGAGGCTTGTCCTCAAATTCCATCCCTCCACCGTGGCCGATGCCGATGGACTTTCCCGGGTGTTGAGGAAAGGCCGTGGCTCCCTAACTCCACAGGGCGTCATGACCGTGCCCTTGTCCGGGCTCCCGGATCTGGCCGTCCTCGATGAAACCGCCTCCGTCTTGAAGGAGTTATACGGATATAATAGAATGAAAGAGTGTTCCGCGGGAGATCGATGAAGAAGAGATGGACCTTTAGACCGGCCGGGTTGGCCCTGGCGGCCGGCGTCTGGGTCGCTTTCCTCGGTTCGGGCTGCGGATCAAAGGAGCAAGCCGGCGGAGCGGATTCCTCCGGCCGGGACGGGTCTCCGGACGAGAGCCGTATCGTCCTTCAGGTGGGCCCGGACGCCTACTCGCTCGGAGATTTCTCCCGTTATGTCCGGGAGACCGTCGGGACCGGAGAGACCGACTTGAATGTGGCCGGTCTGAGCCATTTTTTCGACCGGTTCATCGAGGAAAAACTCCTCCTGCGGGCGGCCGCAGACAAAGGGATCACCGTCTCGCCCGAAGACAAACAGGCGTATCTGGAAGACGTTGAGACGGGGGTTCTGACCGAAGAAGAAAAAACCGCGCTGCTGACATCGGATACCGGCCCTTTGATCGACCAGTTGAAAATCGAAACCTACACCCGGGAGATAACACAGGACATCACGGTCGAGGAAGATGAGGTCCGGACGTACTACGACCGCAATCCCGGGGAATTCTCTCTAGGCGAGCGCGCCCAGGTGAGCCAGATTCTTCTCCCCACGGAAGCGAGGGCTGTTGAGGTTTGGGAGCGAGCCAGGTTCGCCGATGAGGCCGGGTTCAGGGGGTTGGCTCAAACGGAATCCGTCGGACCGGAAGCGGCCGAAGGCGGAGTGATGGGCGTATTCCAAAGAGGGCAGCTCCCGGTGGAGCTGGAAGAAGCCGTGTTCGCCATGCGCGAAGGTGAGGTCGGCCCGATCTCGGAATCTCCTTACGGATTCCATATCTTCCGGCTGGATAAAAAATTTGAGCCGGAACGCATATCTTTCGAGGATGCGGCGCCCGCCATCAGGCGGAAAATCGTCGATCTTAAAGCCGAAGCCGCAATGAAGCGGCATCTGGACGAGTTGGCGAAGCGCCTGGAGTGGAAGAGTTTTCCGGAGAATCTGTCTTTTCCTTATCAAAGGATGAAATGATGAAGAGCCGTTTCGTCTGCCTGGCCTTGTTGTTCGCTTTGTCCGGCTTTGCTGCCCCCGCTGTCGGCCAAGTCGTGGAAGAGATCGTGGCCATCGTGAATGACGACATCATCACGCTGTCCCAGTACCGGCAATATTACGACCAGACCTACCAGATGATGCGGACGCAGCTCCCGGGAGAGGAATTCGAAAAGCAATTCGATCAGATTAAAGAACAGATGCTCGACACCATGATCACCGATCTTCTGCTTCTCCAGCAGGCCAAGAAGAGGGATCTCAATGCCGGCGAGGAAGTGAAAAACTACATCGACCGGCTCAAACGGGAGAACAATATCGAAACCGACGCCCAGTTTCGTCAGGCTCTCCTTCAGCAGGGTGT
>JAFGRZ010000065.1 GCA_016934895.1 Candidatus Aminicenantota bacterium | reverse complement strand
TTCATCGGACGCCTCCCCGAACTCAGCCGCTTCCTCAAGGAGGACAGCGGCTGGGTAACGCTCAAAGGGAGGGGATGGGAGGAGATGCCTTACTGGCTCAAGGGTTATGGCGACCTCGGTTACATTCTCCGCGATCCGGAAATCATAGCGGCTGCGGGAAACTGGCTCGATCTGGCCTTTCGCAGCCAGCAGGAGGACGGCTTCTTCGGACCGCCCGATAACCGGGCGAACAGAGACCTTTGGCCCAATATGCTCGTTCTCTCCTGTATGCAGAGCCTGTACGAAGCGACGGGAGACGAAAGGGTCCTGCCGTTCCTGACGCGCTATTTCCGGTTCGAGCATAGCCTCCCCGTCGACGACCTCCTCCCCGGAAGCTGGCAGAAGCTCCGGGGCGGGGAGAACCTGGAGAGCGTCTACTGGCTTTATAACCGGACGGGAGAGCCTTTCCTCCTTGATCTGGCCCGCCGCCTCTACGAGCGGACCGCCGACTGGGAATCCGATATCATCAGCCCGGAGAGAGACAAGAACTGGGAAGTGAGCTCTTTCTATCACGGAGTGAACATCACCATGGGTTTCCGCTACCCCGGCGTTTACTACCAGCAGGCGAAAGACCGGAGATATCTCGACCTCGTCGAGAAGAATTACCGGCTCGTCATGGCCGAATACGGACGGCAGCCCGGCGGCATGTTCGGAGCGGACGAAAATATCCGGCCGGGAAGGATCGATCCGCGTCAGGGCGCCGAGACCTGCTCGATGGTCGAGTTCATGCACAGCCACGAAGCGCTCCTCAAGATAACCGGGGCGACGGTCCATGCCGACCGCTGCGAAGAGATCGCCTTCAACTCCCTGCCGGCTTCCCTGACTTCGGACCTGCGGGGGCTTCACTATTTGACGGCACCGAACCTCATTTCCTGTGACAGCTCCGGCGAGCATGATTTCCAGAACGAGGGGACTCTGGTCTCCTATGATCCCTGGTCCTACCGTTGCTGCCAGCACAACGTGGCCTTCGGCTGGCCTTATTTCGCCGAGCACCTCTGGCTGGCCACGGCGGATAACGGCCTGGCCGCAGCCATGTATGCGCCTTCCGAAGTAAAGGCCAAAGTGGCCGAGGGGACCGTCGTCGAGATCTCAGAGGACACCTTCTATCCCTTCGGGGACCAGGTCGGCCTGACCGTCTGGACGGAGGCGGACGTTCGATTTCCTCTCTATCTCAGGATACCGGGTTGGGCATCCAAGGTCTCGATATCCATCAACGGAAAGGAGCTCCCGGTCGAAACGCGGCCCGGCACCTACGCCGTCATCCATAGGACCTGGCGGAATGCCGATCAGGTCCGCTTGACCTTCGGCCCGGAGATTGTTGTCAAGGCCTGGGAAAAGATGGGAAATTCGGTCTCTGTCCGGCGCGGGCCGCTCTGGTTCTCGCTCGAAATCGGAGAGGAATGGAAGCGGTATGGCGGAACGGATGAATGGCCGGCCTTCGAAATCCTGCCGACGACGCCCTGGAACTACGGCCTGGTCCTCGATCCGGCCCGTCCCGAAGATTCCATTGCGGTGACCGACCGGAAGACGCCGGCTTATCAGCCCTTCGCGCCCGACAAAGCCCCGATCGTGCTCAAAGCCAAGGCCAGGTTGATCCCCGGATGGAAAGCCGAAGGACGGATGGTCGGGAAATTGCCCCCCGGGCCGGTCCGTTCTTCCGAGCCGGCCGTGGAGATCAAGCTCATCCCGATGGGCTGCGCAAGGCTCCGCATCTCGTCATTCCCGAAGATCATTGAATAACCCATAAGGACGGCGGAAAGGCCGCCGGCCCATGCTCTCTTTGAGGTTGAACCCGAGAACGTCATCCTGTCCGCTGTCAAGAAGGAACCGGGATATGTCTCCCGGGCGACGAATCTTCGGCTGTCCGAGGTCTGCGGCCGCAAGACAGAGGTCCGCGTCGGCCTGCCCGGCTCGGTCGATGCCCTGGAAACCGACCTGATCGAGCGGCTCTTGGCAAAAATCGAGATGGATGGTAAAATCCTGCGGATCAAAATGAAGCCGTTCGAGATAAAAACGATCCGGATGGTGCCGAGACCAAGGAGGACAGAATGACAAAGAAAATGTGCGCGGGATTTCTGATTGGACTGCTGATCGCAGGAGGAGCCGCGGTCTGGGCTCAGGCCCCCGAAGCCCAGGAGACCGAAAGCAAAGTCCCGGAGCTCACGTCCTTCCACGAGATCATCTATCCGATCTGGCACACCGCGTATCCGGACAAGGACTATGCCGCCTTGCGGAGTTACGTCCCCGAAGTGAAAAGCCTGGCTGAAAAGCTTTATGCCGCCAAGCTGCCCGGGATCCTCCGCGACAAGCAGGCGAAATGGGACCAGGCCCTGGCCGAGTTCCAAAGTTCGGTCGACGCTTACCAGGCCGCCGCCGCCGGAACGGATGATGCCACCCTGCTCGACGCGGCCGAGGTGCTGCATGCACGCTACGAGATGATGGTCCGGACGATCCGCCCGGTGCTCAAGGAAGTCGATGCATTCCACAAAACGCTTTATGTCGTTTACCATAAATATCTCCCTGATAAAGATTTCGCCCGGATCACCGAGGCCGGCGGGGAGATGCTCGTCCAGGCCGAAGCGATCACCGAGGCGTCCTTGCCCAAGCGCCTGGAGGCGAAGACCGAGGCTTTCGATGCGGCCGCCCGGGAGCTTTTCCAGGCGGTCAAATCCCTGGTCGAATCCGGACAATCCGGCGGCGGGGAAGCGGTCTCTGCGGCCGTTGAGATAGTCCACACCAAGTACCAGGCGCTGGAAAAGATCTTCGACTGAAGCCGAGCCTCTGCGGAGTTCCGCAGCGCCGAGAAGAGCGTTGAGGCAACGGCGTTAAGAACCCGATTGGGAGCGAGGCCGATGGACGGCTGATCATAGCCTCCATTT
>JAFGRZ010000309.1 GCA_016934895.1 Candidatus Aminicenantota bacterium | reverse complement strand
CGCGAAGCGGAGAGCGAGGAGCGAATCGAGCCAGATTTCCTCGCTGGGGAAATCTGAGCGTGACTTCGAGGCATATATCCCGGGCCTTCCGCTCAGTCGTCGATGGGCTTCCGAACCAATACCCCGAGCCTTGGTTACCGGCGGTGGTTCGTCAGCCCGCTCGCTTCCCCATTCCCAAGTTGCATAACCGTCTTTATCCCATGAAAAGAGACGCATCCCACCGACTTGAAAAGTTGTTTCGGTAAGCCGGAGTTGATAGAATCGGTGCCGAAAAGGAGTCCCAGATGAGCAAGAGGAAAGGCATGATTCTTCCCCTTGTGGCAGCGGCAATGATCATTTGCTGCGGGGGCGAGAGAGAGGTAACCGTTATCGCCGGCACGGAGACGACGCCGGCGCAAGCCGGACGGGGGATGGTTTCCTCCGCCCACCCGCTGGCCACCCGGGCCGGGATCGAGATCCTCAAGGCCGGCGGGAACGCTTTCGATGCCGCCGTGGCGGTCGCGGCCGCACTCAATGTCGTCGAGCCGATGATGTCCGGTGTGGGCGGCTACGGGACGATCCTCGTCTATGACGCCAAGGGACGCAAGGTCCGCTTCCTGGATTCAAGCGGCCGGGTCCCCGCGGCTCTCAATTCCGATGTCTTCCGCGCGCCGACTCCCGGTTACGAGGAGAACCGTCGGGGGCCCAAGGCCGTTTCTACACCCGGGAACGTCAACGCCTGGGAGGCGATGTCCAAGGAGTACGGGAAACTGGAATGGCCGCGGCTGTTTGATTCCGCCATTCGGCTGGCCGGCGAGGGATTCACGGTCAGCGAAGGGCTGGCGGGCGCCATTCGTTCCGCTTTCGACGGTTTCCCCGAAAGAGCCAAGGCGTTTTACGGGAAAAACGGCGCGCCTCTCAACGCGGGGGATCCCCTCATCCAGAAGGACCTGGCGGCCACGCTCAGCGCGATCGCAGAAGGAGGGGCCCGGGCCTTCTATCAGGAAGAGATCGCCGCTTCTGTCGACCGGGAGATGCAGAGTTCGGGCGGCTTCCTTTCCAAAGCGGACCTGGCCGCCGACAAAGCCGAATGGTGGGAACCAGTCCATATCAATTACCGGGATCATGACGTTTATACGGCGTCCCCTCCGGCGACGGCCTTTCCTTCGTTGATCAGGCTCGGCCTGATGAGCCGGTTTGACGCGCAAAAACTGGGGCACAACAGCACCGCTTATCTCCACGTTTTCGCCGAGGTTACCAAGCACGCCTTCTGGTGCCGCCTGGCCTATGCGGGCGATCCCGGGGTCAAGCCGCCACCCCTGGAGAGGCTTCTGTCCGAGGCTTACTGGAAAGAGGAGGCGGCGAAAATCGACCTCGACAAGACCCGACCGTTCTCTCCCCCGGGATTGCCGCCGGCTGAGGATTCTCACACGACGCATTTCGTGGTCGCCGACCGCTGGGGCAATCTCGTCAGCGCGACCCAAACGCTCGGCAACGCTTTTGGAAGCCGGATCATGCCGGAGGGAACGGGCGTCTGGCTCAACAATTCCCTGGCCTATTGCACCTTCGAGCCCAAGGGCAACCCGATGGACGCCCACGCGGGACGGCGCAAACTCTCCGGCGACTGCCCGACCATCATCATAAAGAACGGAAAGCCCTGGGCGGCGCTCGGCACGCCCGGCGGTCACACCATCGGCCAAACCGTCCCCCAGATGGTCTTGAATCTCATCGACTTCGGGATGAACATCCAGGAGGCCCTGGCCGCGCCGTTCATCAGCTTCGCCGAGCCGGATTTTCTCATGGTCGAGAGAAGGATACCTCAATCGGTCCGGGATGAATTGGCCGCGCTGGGGCACAACGTCCGGGCCGTGGGGGGGCTGACCAATGCCCATGGCGTTACCATCGAGTATGATGAAGAGGGAAGGCCGTTGCGTTTTTACGGCGGAACCGACCCGCGGGGTGAAGGCCTGGCCTCCGGATACTAAAAACTATGAGCAGCGGCTCCAGCCGCAGTTCGGGCAGACCGGGCACTTCTCGTCCGGGAGCGTCGCGCCGCAGATCCTGCAGATCGTCTGATAGAGGTCCTTGGAATGATCCTGGACCGTCCCGAGATGCCGCTCCAGGATCTTGGCGATGGCATCCGGAATGGACTGGACGAGCCCTCCCTCGGTGAAGATCGGCTCCGAGCCGCCGATTCCCTTGAGCTGGCTGATGACTTCCTTGATGTCCACTTCGCTCCGCAGGGCCAGCGAGATCAGCCGGCCGAGCGCCTCGGCGTCCGCCATGGTCGTGTAGCCGCTCTTGCCGATCGAGGTGAAAACCTCGAACGGTTTCTGGTTGCAGAATGAGATTGTTACGTAGAGATTGCCGAAACCCGTTTTGATCTTGTCGGTGACCGAAGGCAGAGTGGTCGGCCTGTCCTTGGGATGGAGCTTGGCGTCGGGAGAGGCCTTGTAGAGCACCTGTTCGGCGCGGCTTCCGTCGCGGTAGATGGTGATGCCCTTGGTGTTGAGGTTGTAAGCCAAAATATAGGCCTTCTCCACGTCCTTGACTTCAGCCTTGTTGGGGAAGTTGATCGTCTTGGAAACGGAGTTGTCGACATGTTTCTGGAAGGCCGCCTGCATGCGGACGTGCCACTCCGGCGAGATCTCGTGGGCGGTCCGGAAATAGTCGGGTAGGGCCTCTTTGGGGTGGGCCTTCTTCCATTCCTCGTAGACCGGATGAATGTCCTTGATCTCTCCGTCGATGATCTTGGACGTGAACTCGAAGGCATAGACGGGCTCGATTGAGGAGGAACAGCCGGCGATGCGGGAGATCGTGCCCGTCGGCGCGATGGTCAAGGTGGTCGCGTTCCGCATCTTCTTTCCCTTGTGTGCCGACTTGACGATATTGGGGAAATTCCCGCGCTCTTCGGCCAGCCGGGCGGACGCCGCCGCCGACTCTTTCTGCATGAAGGCCATGATCTTTTCGGCGAGCTTGACGGCCGCCGGGCTGTCGTAACGGATCTTCATTCTGAGCAAGAGGTCGGCCCAGCCCATGACTCCGAGACCGATCCGGCGGTTGGCCTTGGTCATCCGCTCGATCTCGGTGAGCGGATACTTGTTGACGTCGATGACGTCGTCGAGAAACCGCACGGCCAGAGAAATCGTCCGGCCGAAACGCTCCCAGTCGAAAAGATCTTTGGCCCGGGGGCTGAAATAATGGCTGAGGTCGATCGATCCCAGGTTGCAGGACTCGAACTCGTGAAGCGGCTGCTCCCCGCAGGGGTTGGTGGCTCGGATAAGGCCGAGGCCATGGGTCGGATTCCGGGCGTTGATGCGGTCGATGAAAATCAACCCGGGATCGCCCACGGCCCAGGCCGACTCGACGATCAGGTCGAAAACCGCCCGGGCGTTTTTCCGGCCGACGACCTTCTTGTGGTAGGGGTCGGTGATGTCGTAGAGGCCGTCGGCCTTGACCGCTTCCATGAAGACGTCGGTCGCGGCCACGGAGATGTTGAAGTTGTTGACGCTGCGGCCGTCGATCTTCATCCGGATGAACTCCTCGATGTCGGGATGATCGACGCGCAGGATGCCCATGTTGGCGCCGCGTCGCGTTCCGCCCTGCTTGACCGCTTCGGTGGCGGCGTCGATGACCCGGAGGAAAGAGACCGGGCCCGAGGCGATGCCCTGGGTTTTCTTGACGAAGCTCCCCTTGGGCCGGAGCCGGCTGAAATCGAAACCCGTCCCGCCGCCCTCTTTGTGGACGAGAGCCGCGTTCTTGACCGTCTCGAAGATCGAATCGAGGGAGTCCTCGATGGGAAGGACGAAGCAGGCGCTCAGGCACATGTCGCGTCCCGCTCCGGTCAGGGTGGGGCTGTTGGGGAGGAAGTCGCGGGCGATCATTGTTTCGAAGAAGCGTCCGGACCAGAGATCCCGGTCCTTTTTCGTTTTTTCGGCTGAGGCGACGTAGCGGGCGACCCGCCGGAAGAGGTCGGCCGGCTCCCTGTCCAGGAAATCCCCATGTTCGTTGCGCATGAAATAGCGGGCGCGAAGGATCTTGAGGGCGTTTTCGGTGAACGGCTGGGGCTCCGGCATGTCTCCTCTCCTGTTTGATGGATAGAATTTATAAGTTCAGTAAACCGACTACCGATAGTATAGCCGAAGACGCGGCCCCCATCAATAGGGCCTCGATCGTAAGGAGCCGTTTGAGGATGCCGTCGCTGCCGCTCGAAGGAAAAAAGAAAAGGGGACGGTCCTAAAAAAGAAGGGGTCAGGTCTTAACAATCAACAAATCCTATAGGATGCTCCGATTTGTTAAAAGTTAAGACCTGACCCCTTCTTTCTTCAGCTTGTCCCGATGGCCCGCTTTTTCGAGGCGATGGTCGCTTCCTTGTCCAGCCGGTGGTCCACCCGAAGGTCGATATGGATTCTTTTTGCGCCCATTTTCAGGATGGCGGCGTGGGCGTCCTCGATGACTTTAAATAGCGTCGCCAGGTCGGGCGACTCGATGGTCGTCGACATCCCGCCGGTTTCGTTCTGTAAGCCCGATGCTTCGATGACCCGGACGGCCTCTTTGACGAAGCGGCTGACGGATGACCCCTCGCTCGTCGGGAAAATAGCCAGTTCGGCGATGATCATGCTCTTTCTCCTTGCTCTTCTGATCCCTCTGACCAGGCGCTCCGGCCGGGATCAGCACTGGCGACGGGAATGAAAGCAGGAGTCATTGTAGCTCCGCTGGGCTTGGAAATCCAACTCAGACTGATTTCCATGAAGACGCAGGGCCGGGATATCGTTGCAATATTAATGCAATTTCAGCAAAAATTTCATATTTGATGCAAGCATGTTGCCTATTGCACTCTATATGCAATTCAAATAAAATATGTCATTAGGAGGAGCCGATCATGCCGCGACGATATATTTTAATGGCCGATGTGATTCAGAGCACCCAAATGAGCGCACCGGATTTGATGCGCGATTTCAAACACGTCGCTTCTCTGGTGAATCGCCGGTCAGCGGGGGCTTTCCATTCGCCGATCACCATTACCTTGGGAGACGAATTCCAGTCTGTTGTCCAGTCGTTGAAGTCCGGCGCCGACGTCATCATTCATTTTGAAGAAGCGACTATCAGTGAAGGCAAGGACTTTAAATTAAGGTACGCTCTGAATTTCGGTGAGATCGATACACCCCTCAGCAAAAAGGCCGCTTACGGGATGCTCGGTCCCGGGCTTTTGGAGACGCGGACTTTCCTGGGCAGGCTGAAGAATTCGCGGGACCGCTTCTTTTTCCGTCTTGAGGACCCGAATCTCACTGAGAAAATGAACATGATTTTTCGTCTTTATCAAATGGTGGTTGACGCCTGGCGCCAAAAAGACTATCCGGTGATCGCGGAGTTCTTGAAGAACAAGGATTACAAGGCCGTGGCCGACACGCTGAAGAAGGACAGGTCGCTGATGTGGAAAAGAGAACGAAGCTTGAATATCGCAGCTTATTTGACGATCAAGGACCTGATCCATAAGGAGATCGGCACGCGTGCCTGAAGCCCT
>JAFGRZ010000064.1 GCA_016934895.1 Candidatus Aminicenantota bacterium | reverse complement strand
TGTTGAATATTGAGACCTGACCCCCTCTTATGATAAAAAGGCATTTCCTTGAGGAGGCCGTCAATGAAAAAAAGGACGTTTCAGATCTTTCCGTTTCTGGTGCTTTTGCTTGCGGCCCTTTCTCTTACAGTCGCCGCCGGCCAGTCGACTTCTCAGCCGGGCGGCGATGAGCGGGCGATCCTCGATAGTCTGCACACGATTTCGAGTCACACTCTTTACAGCCACGTGGAAGAACTCGTCTCCGAGAAATATGGCGGACGGCTGACCGGGACTCCGGAATACGACGCCTGCGCCGATTGGATCGCTTCGCTCCTCGAGAAGTGGGAGATTCGACCCGGCGATGACGGCGGAAGCTACATGCAGTCTTTCCCCAATCCCTACACCCTGGTCTTTCCCGGCTGTGAGGTCTATCTGCGGCTTCCCGTCAACGGCGCCGAGATCAGGAAACATTACCGCTTCGACGACCAGTTCATCCCCGGAGGGACCTCGGGGTCGGGCGAGGTGACGGCCGAAGTCATCTACGTCGGGTATGGCGTGACCGCCCCCGATTTGGGCTACGACGATTATGCCGGGGTCGATGTCAAAGGAAAAATCCTCTTGATGGAAAGGGAGGTGCCGGTTGCGCCCGACAAGGATGTCGAGCTGTTCAGGAAATGGCGGCCCTACTCTTTTCACCAGTATAAACTCGAGAACGCGGTCGCCCACGGCGCCGCGGGCATGCTTTACAATTACGGGCCGATCGGCAATCCCAATAATTCCTATGACGCCGGTTTCATCTACAGCCATGTCGGCGAGGCGGTGGTCACCGATGTCTTTGCCGGCACGGGACGGGACCACAAGGCGGTCGTGGAGAAAATCCGGGAAACAATGCAACCGCAGTCTTTCGCCACGGGCAAGTTCTTTACCATCAAGAATGTCACCGAGCATCATCCCGACGGGATCGGCGCCAACGTCATCGGGCTCATCGAGGGCTCCGATCCGGTCCTCAAAGACGAGCTCATCATCCTCGGCGGGCATCTCGACCATCTCGGGCGCATGTGGGAGCTGATGCCGGGTGCGAACGACAATGCCACATCGGTGGCGGTCATGCTCGGTGTGGCCGAAGCGATGTCCCGATGTCCGGTCAAGCCCAAACGCTCGGTCATGTTCCTGTTTTTCGGGGCGGAGGAGCAGGGTGTCGCCGGTTCCGAGTTCTATGTCAACCATCCTCTTTTTCCGCTGGAAAAAACGGCGGCTTTCATCAATATGGAAGGTCCAGGCGTCGGTGACAAGGTCAGTGTTTTGGCGGGGAAAAACTTCCCGGATTTCCACGGATTCCTCGAGAGCGCGAACGGTCGCTATATCCACCGGGTGATCGAAGCGTCTTCTTTTGCCAACATCGCCCGGCCGCGACAGGACACGGCCCGCTTTCTCTGGAAGGGAGTGCCGAGCATCACGGTCGGAGCCGAGGAGATTCGACCCGTCCCCCGGGCTCCTTCTTACCACAACACCCGGGACAACCTGGAGAGCATCACCCCCGAGATCATGGAGGACATCGCCCAGCTTCTCTTCGCCGCCATCATGGACATGAGCGACGAGCCGGCCCTGGATTTCCGAAAGTGAACGGACCGGCCGGTCTCCAAACCGTCAGGGTCCGTTGCGGCGCGCACGATGAATGAATACGCGAGGAGATTGGCGATGGTATATCACATGCCGACCCGGGTCATCTTCGGTCGAGGGGCGATCGGGGAGCTTCCGCGGATCATCAAAGAGAGCCTGCGTTCTGTTCGCTCTTTCCTGGTGACGGATAAAGGGATGGAGGACGCCGGGATCCTGCGCCGGCTGCTTGAGCCGCTCACGGGTGTTCCTGTTTTCGACGAGGTCGAGCCGAATCCGAAGCATACGACGATCAACAGGGCAGGGGAAACGGTCAGGGCGCTTAAGCCGGACCTCATCATCGGGCTCGGCGGCGGGAGCGTTTTGGATGCGGCCAAGGCGGTGGCTCTTTTGGCGACCAATCCCGGCCGGATCGAGGATTTTGAGGGACGGGAAAAATACAAGCAACCGCCGCTTCCCGTCCTCGCCATTCCCACGACCTGCGGCACGGGAAGCGAAGTCACTTGGGTTTCTGTCATAACCCATACGGAGCGCCGGTTCAAGATGAGCATCAAGGGACCCCTGATGTACCCGGCGGCGGCGCTCGTCGATCCGGACCTTCTCATGACCCTGCCTTCTCATCTCGTCGCCTCGACCGGGCTGGATGCCCTCACTCATGGGCTGGAAGCCTACACCTCCAAACCGGCGAATCACCTTACGGACGCGTTGGCCTTGGAAGCGCTGCGGCTGATCTTCCGCCATCTGCTCGCCGCCTGTCAGGACATCGCGCATGATGCCGAAGCGAGGGAAGGGCTGATGCTGGGAAGCCTCCTGGCCGGGATGGCCTTCGGCAACAGCGACGTCGGAGCCGTCCACTGTCTGGCCGAGTCCATCGGATCGCTCTACGACACGCCTCACGGTGTCGCCAACGCCGTATTCCTGCCGCACGTCATGGAATTCAACCTGCCGGCGGCCAGGGATAAATATGCGCTTGTCGCGGCGGCAGTCGGCCTCAGTGCTCCTGATGAGGAAGACGCCGCCCGCGCCCTCATCCGGAGAATCAAGGACTTGTCTCGCTTGCTGGCCATCCCCTCTTTTCGGGATTTGGGAATCCCGGAGAGCGATTTCGCCGCCGTCGCCAAAAAGTCATTCGAGAACAACTCCAACCCGTCCAATCCGAGGGCGGCCGCCGCTGAGGATTATCTGAACATATTGCGGCGGGCCGAAATCGCGACTGGCTAAAAAATGATTCCGGTAAGGAACCTTGACTTGAGCCAAAAGATTATTTAAAATGTGACATATAAAAATAATCAAAGAAATAATGAGATCGGAATGGTAACGCTGGCAGTCCCTTGCCGCCATAAACGAGGAGATTGAAATGCCCAAAACTCGAATGAGAAGAATCAACCTGGACGTTACGTCCATCCAATATGAGGAGATGTCACGGCTGATGGCGGAAAAAGGCATGAATTTGAGCCGGTTTATCAGAGAAGCGGTGGATGAATACATCGCCAAGATGGACCGGCAAAGGCTCGAGAAGGAGCTCGAAAAGGCCTACCGGGCCAAAGCGGAGCTGAACATCGAGATCTGTCGGGAATTCGAGCCCATCGAGGGTGAAAACACCTGATGGAAGCCGACCTCATGCGCGGTGACGTCGTCCGGGTGAACCTGAATCCGACGATCGGCTCGGAGACAGGGAAAGTCAGGCCATGCGTCATCATCCAGAATGATGTGGGGAACAAGTATTCACCCGTGACCATCGTGGCTGTGATAACGAGTCAGAAGCGTTTGTCAAAGAAGTATCCGGTGGATGTATGGGTAAGAAAAGGGGAGGGAGGCTTGGACATACCGAGCATCATCCTGGGCGATCAGATCAGAACAGTGGACAAAAGGCGGATCGTCCAGAAGCTGGGACGAATGAGCGATCCGATCATGGAGGAAGTGGACAAGGCCATCAAGATCAGCCTGGCTTTGGATTGATCGCTCAAAGCTGACGGACCCGGACCTGAACCTATATTCGCAG
>JAFGRZ010000308.1 GCA_016934895.1 Candidatus Aminicenantota bacterium | reverse complement strand
TTCTCCAACCTGGCGGAGCGATTGGTCAAGATGTGGCCGGGGGAAGGGGAGAGGAGCGTCTTTTTCACCAATTCGGGCGCCGAAGCGATCGAAACGGCCATCAAGCTCGTCCGCTACCACACCAAGCGGCCGTATATCATTTCCTTTCTCGGCTCATTCCACGGCCGGACGATGGGCGCCCTGAGCCTGACCGCCAGCAAGGCGAAGCAGCGGCTTCATTTCTCTTCCTTCCTGCCCGGCGTGCACCATGTTCCCTACGGGTATTGCTACCGCTGTCCCTACCACCTGACCTATGACTCCTGCGGGATCTACTGCGCCGAGGCGATCGAGAAGGTCGTCTGCCAGAACTTGATGAGCCCGCGCGAGATCGCGGCCATCTTCGTCGAGCCCATTCAGGGAGAGGGAGGCTATATTTTGCCTCCGCCCGAATTCCACCGGAAGCTCAAGGCCTTCGCCGAAAAATACGGGATCATTTACGTCGTCGACGAAGTCCAGTCCGGGATGGGAAGAACGGGCAAGTTCCTGGCCATCGAGAACTACGGCGTCGAGCCCGATGTCGTCGTCCTGGCCAAAGGATTGGCCTCGGGATTGCCGCTCGGCGCGGTCGTGTCCAAGAAAAAATACATGACCTGGAAGGCCGGGACCCACGGGAGCACCTTCGGCGGAAATCCGCTGGCCTGCGAGGCGTCGCTCGTGACCCTTGACCTTCTCGAGAAAGGCCTCATGAGAAACGCCGCCAGGATGGGGAAGCGGTTGCTGAACAAACTCAAGAGGCTCAAGAAGGATTTCCCGATGATCGGCGATGTGAGAGGGCTGGGGTTGATGATCGGCGTCGAATTTGTCAAGGACCGGGAGACAAAGGAGCCGGCGGTCAAGGAAGTCCACGAGATCGCCCAGCAGGCTTTCCGTAAAGGGCTCCTGCTCCTGCCCTGTGGGGACAGCGTCATCCGCTTCTGCCCGCCCCTGGTCATTAACGCGAGGGAAATCGATACAGGAGTGGCCATCTTCGCGGATGTTCTCAGGAACATGCAGAAGGAGGGATGGTCGATATGAGCGGCAAAGTCATGACCATGGCCCGCGCGGTCGGCGAGTTTGTCAGGGACGGCGACACGGTCGTCATCGAGGGATTCACCCACCTCATCTGCTTCGCGGCCGGACACGAGATCATCCGGCAGAAGAAACGCGAACTCGTCGCCTGCCGGCTGACCCCCGATCTCATCTACGATCAGATGGTCGCGGCCGGATGCGTCCGCGAGCTCGTCTTCAGCTGGGCGGGGAATCCCGGCGTCGGCTCGCTCTTCGGGTTGAGGAGGGCGGTGGAAGAGGGCGTTCCAAGAAAAATCGAGATCGAGGAATACAGCCATTTCGGGATGGTCGCCCGGTTCATGGCCGGGGCGTCCCATCTTCCCTTCATGCATCTCAAGACCTTCGAGGGAAGTGATCTCCCCAGAAAGAATAAGAACATCAAGTTCATCCGTTGCCCGTATACGGGAAAGAGGTACGCGACGGTCCCGGCGCTTAATCCGGATGTTGCTATCATCCATGTGCAGAGGGCGGACAAGGAGGGGAATGCCCAGATCTGGGGGCTGATGGGAGTCCAGAGGGAGGCGGCTTTCGCCTCGAAGAAGGTCGTCATCGTCGCCGAGGAGCTGGTCCCGTCGTCCGTGGTCAGGGCCGACCCCAACCGGACCCTCATCCCCGGGCTGATCGTCAGCGCGGTCGTCGTCGAGCCTTTCGCCGCCCATCCGAGCTACGCGCTGGGTTACTACGATAGGGACAACGATTTTTACGTCGAATGGGCGAAGATATCCAAGGACAAGGCAGGGATGGACAAATATCTTGAGGAATGGGTTTACGGTTTGCCGGGCCGCAAGGAATACAAGGAGAAACTCGGGGCTGGGTATCTGAAAAAGCTCGAAGCCGACCATCGTCCCTCCGGCTCCGTCAATTACGGATTCTGACAGTGGCCCCAGTCCTGTTGTCGTTGTGCTTTCCGGATTCTCCTCCCCCTCGATGGGGGAGGATTGAGGAGAGGGTGAGGAGAATAAAATGGCCGACTATACGCCTTCCGAGATGATGGTTGCCCGGGCGGCCCGGGAGCTCAAAAACAGCGAGGTCGTTTTCGTCGGGATCGGCCTGCCGAACGTCGCCTGCAACCTGGCACGGCGTCTCCAGGCGCCCGGCCTCGTCCTGATCTACGAATCCGGGGCGGTCGGATGTGTGCCGGACAGGCTGCCCTTGTCGATCGGCGATCCCTGCCTGGCCACGGATTCGATCTCGGTCTGCTCCATGGTTGAGGTCTTTAACTATTACCTCCAGGGCGGTCTGATCGACGTCGGCTTCCTGGGCGGCGCTCAGGTGGACCGGTTCGGCAACATCAACTCGACGGTCATCGGGGACTATGCCCGGCCGAAAGTGCGCCTTCCGGGAAGCGGCGGCGCCTGCGAGATCGCTATCCACGCCAAGAAAGTGATCATGGTGCTCAGGCAGTCCCCCAAGTCATTCCCCGAGAAGATCGATTTCGTCACCAGCCCGGGGTTCATCGACAGTGTGAATTCCCGTCGGAATTTCGGGTTTCCAGGCAAAGGACCGGCGCTGGTCATCACCGACCTTGGGGTTTACGGCTTTGATAAGAACACGTATGAGATGATCCTTCGAGAGATCCATCCGGGCGTTTCGGTGAAAGACGTCAAGGCGAATATCGGATGGGACGTTAAGATCAGCCGACCACCTAAGACCACAATCCCGCCGACTGAGGAGGAACTCCGAATCATCCGCGAGGACCTCGATCCCGCCCGCATCCATTTGAAATAGCAACTGACCCGCGAAGGAGTTTTCTCCGCTCTGAATTTTTTTCTGAAGCGGGGGAGAGTGTCTGCCGGGAGGGACGGCGGTTTCTGAGATATCCCTGTCCCAAGATGCGTCTGATTAAAAGACAGCGTCTTCCGGGACTTGACGGTGAGCCATTGGAAAAGTTATACTATAGTGTAACTATTCATGGAGGGACGAAGATGAGGTTTGCTGGGATGAAGGAACTCAAACAGAAAACAAGAGAGCTCCTCATTGCGGCTGAAAAAGAAGATATCATCATCACAGCGCATGGGAAGCCGACGGCCGTGTTGCATCATATTGATCCCGACGATCTCGAGGACTATCTGTTCGAAAACGACCCGGCTTTTCGGCGGAAAATTGAGGGGGCCTGGAACGAGTATCTGGCAGTCGACGGGACTCCGATCGAAAAAATGATCGACAACCTGGAAAAGAGCCGTGTCAGGAAAAAAATTTAGGGTCGTCCTGGCCGGCTCAGCCGAACGGGATCTCCGAAAGCTGGAACCGGCGCTTGCGCTCGAGTTCTGTCGGGATATCGCCTCCCATTTAGAAACAGCTCCAATTCCCATCGGAAAACCCCGGATCAAGAAACTCTCCGGGTTTTCTCCGCCGCTCTACAGACTCAGAAGCGGGGATTTCCGGGCGTATTATCGGATCAGGGAAGGAGACGTCGTCGTCCTGGCCATCCGAAACAGAAAAGATAGTGAGAAGTTTTTGAAGAGGATCGAGGAAAAGCGCCGCCGATATGGAAGGCGCGCAAAATAGTCAACCAAAAGGGGAAGCGCCTTCGCATAAGAGCTGCCCATGATATAGACGTTTCCAAAGTAACGAAAATAGGGGGCCGAAAATAGGGCAAGATCCTATTTAAAAATATCCCACCCCTTGAG
>JAFGRZ010000307.1 GCA_016934895.1 Candidatus Aminicenantota bacterium | reverse complement strand
GGACTCATCCTGGCGATCATCGGCGGCTCCTACCTCATCGGGTTCATGGAGTGGTGGCCGCTCATTCTGATCGCCGTGGGAGTCGTCGTCCTGGTCTCCGCTTTTCTGAAAAGGTGAGGCCGCCGTGCAAGGACTGATTCCGACCCTTTATATCCACGGGAAAACCCTGCCCGAAGCCTGGGAGAAGGCCGTCCTGGCCTGTTGGGAGAAAGGAGTGGCTATCCAGACCGAGTACGACAGGCCCGGCGACCCGCCCAGCAAAGACTGCACGATGATGTGGGTCGTCGAAAACCCCTTCCTGGAGCCGCGCATCCATCGCGCCTTTCCGGGCGGCCTGGAGGATCTCGAGATCTACCGGCAGGAGGTCGTGGACGGCGTCCATGACCACTGGATCGCGCCCGAAGAGGGGAAATGGACCTACACCTACCACAAACGCCTCTTCGCCTACGAAATCGAGGGCTCGGTCATCGACCAGATCGACTATATCGTCGACAAGCTCAGTCAAGCGGGTCATTCACGCCGGGCTCAGGCCATTACCTGGAATCCGAAGCTCGATCCGCCGACTTATGATCCGCCCTGCCTGCAGCGGGTCTGGTGCCGGTTGCTGCCCGAAGAGAAGGGCGGCCTCGTCCTCAACATGAACACGCACTGGCGCTCGCGGGACGCTTACAAGGCCGCCTACATGAACGTCTTCGCCCTGACCGACCTGCAGAGAGTCATCGCCGGCCGGATCTCGGAAAGGATGGGCCGCCCTGTTCGGGTCGGCCGCTACGCCGACCTCGTGGACAGCTTTCACATCTATGGTTCGTACTTCGAGGAATTCAAGGGATTTTTGACGCTTATCGAGAAGCGGAGTTTCGAAGACCGGACCTGGCCGTCCGAATACGCCGAGCCGATGTTCGCCGAAGCCCGCGAGAAACTGAGGCGGGAAAAAGACGGCGGCTGAGCCTGCCGGGAATCATCGATCCGGGGGATCTTGTGGAAGACCCCCGGCCTTGTCCATTTCTGTTTTTTCTAAGCTTTTGAGTCGAGATACGACTGGACCTTGGCAAAGGCTTTCTTGACCCTCTCTGACTTTGGAAAAGAGTCCCTGATTTTTTCCAGGTACTTCCTTTCTTTGATGAGCCTGTATGTGATGAGAAAATTCACGTCATACACCCAAGCCATTTGAAGAAGCTTGAAATCATTCAGGCTTTGGACATGCTGCGAGCTGACGATTTTCCCTGAGATAAGCTTTTGATAGACCTCATCAGATATATGGGGTGTATCCGGCAGTTCGAGCTCAAGGCTTTGGTTGGAATGTTGGACGCTATTTTGGTAGTATTCTGTCACCACATAAAGGATATCCAGCTTATCGGCATCTCTGAGTAATTTGGCAAAAAACAGGCAGCGTTCGCTTTCATTTATGGGAAGATGCGCTCTGTTGTGGTAAGAAATGGCACAAATGATGACCCTTTTGGTGGATGGGTCGATTCCTTTGAGAACATTTTCCTGATTGATTACCTTTATGCCCAATTGGGCGTGGTCTTCGGATTTGTAATCAGCAAAGGTCCTGTAGCGGTCGTACTGTTCAAATCGGCCCACATCATGGAGAAGAGCGATCGTTTTGGCCAGACGAAGGTCATTCATACTGAGATCAAGGCTTTTCCCTAATCGCGTGATTTCCTCGCATACCCTGAAAGTATGGTCCTTTTTTAATTCTATGTTTTGAGTGTATCCTTTGTCAGAAGATCTGAATTTCTGGACATGGTTTTCAAACCAGGATTCGATATTCTGCAAGCTCTTTTGCGTAATCACCTTTTAAAGACCTGAGCCGTATTAAAATAGTAACGCTGTTCTATCCTGCGTTCGCTCTTTATGTGTATTTGATTTTTCATAAAAAGACAAGTAAATAGACATTATGCTAAATTTTTTTTCAGTTGTTTTACATGGAGGTTTGTATGCCTAATAAGGTCGTTTCTCTAGGCTTTTTCGTCATTTTTTCGTTGGCTGTTTTGCCTCTTCCATTGACATCCGCTCAGGAAGAAAAACAGCAGAAAAACCAATTCCGTCAGCTCTCCCAAGAACTCCCCACTCCTAACCAGTACCGCACGGCCTCGGGTGCACCAGGTCCTGAATACTGGCAGCAAAGGGTCGACTACGAGATGTCTGTTGAACTGGACGAAAAGATTCAGCGGCTGTCCGGTGAAGAGACCATCACCTATTTTAATCATTCGCCCGATTCGCTTTCCTACCTATGGCTTCAGCTCGACCAGAATATTCGCGAGAAAAATTCCCTGGCAGGCGAAGTGAGCGCGGACAGGATATCCGATCCCATGAACGTCATGATGCTCCAAAGGCTGCACAACGATTTTGATGGAGGATTTAAAATCGAATGGGTCAAAGACGAAAATGGAAATGAACTGTCCTATAAAATCGTGGACACGATGATGCGGGTGGATCTCCCTAAAGAATTAAAACCTCATTCAGAATATTCTTTCAGAATAAAATGGTGGTACAACATCAACGACAGGCAGAAGACTCACGGAAGATCAGGATATATCTATTACGAAGAAGATGGAAATTATGTTTTCGCCGTGGCCCAATTTTTCCCGCGTTTAGCCGTGTATACTGAAGCCCAGGGATGGCAGCACAAACAGTTTCTGGGGAACGGAGAATTCTCGCTTCCCTTCGGTAATTATACCGTGCTGATTACAGCTCCTGCTGACCACGTCATCGGTGCCACCGGAACCTTGAAGAATCCTGAACAGACATTGACTTCCGAACAAAGAGACCGGCTCAGCAGAGCGGAAGACTCCACACAAGATACCATTTTAATCATCACCGAAGAAGAAGCCGTTCAGAATGAAAAAGAGCGTTCTGAAGATAAAAAAACATGGATCTTTGAGGCAGAAAATGTCCGCGATTTCGCCTTTGTGAGCTCGAGGAAATTCATATGGGATGCCATGGCTGTTAAATTCGGAAACCGAACCGTGCTCGCCATGTCCTATTACGATAAAACAGGGAATCCCCTATGGGAAAGATATTCCACAAAGGCCGTGGCTCATGCCTTAAAAGTCTATTCGAAATTCACCTTCGAATATCCCTATCCCAAAGCCATATCTGCACTGACGGCAAGAGGCGGTGGAATGGAGTATCCCATGATCGCTTTCAACGGGGGCATTCCCGAGCCCGACGGCACTTATTCAGAGCGATTGAAATACAGCCTTATCGGTGTGATCATCCATGAGTTCGGACACAACTTTTTTCCTATGATCGTGAACTCGGACGAACGCCAATGGGCCTGGATGGATGAAGGCCTGAACACCTTCTTGGAATATCTATCCGAGCAGGAATGGGACAGGACATTCGCCCAAAGAAGCGGGCCTGCCTATACCATGACCGGGTACATGAAGGGCGAAAAGAAATATATGTCTCCCATCATGACGGCTCCGGACGCTGACATGCATGTCGGAAGCAATGCTTATGCTAAAACGGCGGCCGGGCTCAATATCCTGCGCGAGACCATCATGGGGAGGGAATTGTTCGATTCGGCTTTCAAGGAGTTTGCTCAAAGATGGAAATTCAAGCACCCCATGCCGGCTGATTTTTTCCGCACCATGGAAGATGCCTCCGGTATAGACCTCGACTGGTTCTGGCGCGGCTGGTTTTTTGGCACGGATCACGTGGATATCGCCATCGATAATGTCAACTGGTACAAAATAAACACCGGAGAGCCGACATTGGCAAAAACCATACAGCAAGAGCAGGAAAACCGTCTAAGAGAGAGGTATATCAGCAACATCCGCAATAAAAAGGAAATCCGGGAAACCGCGATGGAAAAGGACAAATCCCTGCTTGATTTCTATGATGAATATGATCCGCTCGAAGTGACTCCCCAGGACGAAGATCAGTACAAAAAGTATCTTGAGTCGCTCACAGAAGAGGAAAAAGAAATTCTCAATGCCGGATACAATTACTATGAAGTCTCTTTTTCCAATATCGGCGGCATGGTGATGCCGCTTATCCTTAAGTTCGAATTCGAAGACGGCTCAGAAGAAGTGAAAAGAATTCCAGCCGAGATATGGCGCCATACCAACGATCATACCCAAAAAGTGTTTGCCTTCAAGAAAGAAGTCAAAAAAATCACCCTCGATCCGTTCTTGGAGACGGCGGATGTGGAACCCATAAACAACCGATGGACCGTTCAGGAAAAACCGGATTATTTTGAAGTGAGAAAATTTCCCGGGCGTTCCGAAAAAAATCTTATGCAGCAGGTCATAGACATGACAGAGCCGGAGAAAAAGGAAAAGAAGAATTAATGTCCTCTTCCTGAGTGAACGTTGATTGATGATATGGAGTGCGCCATTTCCGGGCCATCATAACCCATTTCTGTTTTCCGCCCGGGCCATCAGGAATTCCTGATTTCGCCCCATGGCCTCCCTTGGCGGGTGAAGAAATTCGATTTCGAGCCGCCCGATCCTCCGGATCAAGCTTCTCAAGTCCTCGCCCGGAACATACTCTATCGTGATATGGTGGGTTCCCTTTTCCTCCCCGAGGCCCTACACTTCGTTAACGTTCTTGTGACTGATAGGGCGGACGTGATCAACGGCGTCGCACACTGGCTGCAGAACCGAGCCGTATCGGAATTCTCAGCTCGGCACTTGGAGCATTTCATGGTCACATTCAGCGACACCCCGAAATCCTCCCAATCGCGAAGGCCGGCCGCACTGGGGCTCGCCTGAAAGTCCGAATCGGCCCGGGTGCGAGGTTATTTCACGCTCCGGAGAGCCTGCGCCGAAGGAGCCAGAGCGAGTCCGCCGAGCGAGGTGCATCTCAATTCCCGAGGCATCATCTTCCCGACCGCGAAAGCCGCATCCACGGTCTCATCCAGGGGAACCGGGTTGACGTAGCCGCCCAGGATCAAATCGGCACAAACAAGAGCAGAGGCGGCCGCCGCCGCGTTGCGGGTGTGACAGGGGATCTCACAGAGCCCTTGGACGAGATCGCACACCGACCCCATGCTGTTCTGGAGGGCGATCGCGGCGGCATCGAGCGCCTGCCGGGCCGTGCCGCCCATCGTCTCGACGGCGGCGGCCGCAGCCATCGCGCCGGCCGCCCCGATCTCCACCTGGCAACCGGCGACCTCGGCCGCGAAGGTCGCCCGCGCGGCGATGACCAGGCCGACGGCCCCGGCGGCGAAAAGCGCCAGGGCGATTCGCTCAGAGGAGAGCTTCTTCGTCTCGGCCAGAGTGGCCAAGACTCCGGGAATGACCCCCGACGAGGCTCCGGTCGGAGCCGCGCAGACCACTCCCCCGCTGTTGCTGACATGAAGGACGGCCAGGGCCCGGGCGGCCGCGCGGGTCGCCGGGCCTCCCAGGGCCAGCTTTCCCCCTGTTTCGGCCTCCAGAATGCCCGCGGCCGCGGGGCGGAGGAGCTTCAGCTTGAGGTCGCGGTCTTTCATTCCGCGTTCGATCGCCGCGGCCATGATGTCCCAGCGTCTCAGCATTTCTTCCTCGGCCTCTTTTTCGGAGAACCCGAGAACCCGGGATTCATATTCCCGCTCCGTCCGGCCGAGGCTGATCCGGCGGCTCTCTGCCCAGGCGATCATTTCTGCTCCCGAGGAGAAGAGAGGCTCCCCGCGTTGCACAAAAAAGATGGGCGGAACGGAAAGGACATCATGGACGCCGTCCAGGTTGCGGATTTTATTGAGCTTCTCCCCGCCCGGGTCGTCCCTGCCCTGAAAATGGAGGAGAGCCCCGTCGCCGCGGACGGTCTCTTTTATCGACTGAGGAGGCGCTTTCCACCGCCCGGCCAGCGCTTTCACGCCTGGGATGGCGGAGGCGCCGCAAATCACCAGAGTGTCATGTGTTTTCCCGGTGATCTCGACGTCCCAGTCATCGACCCGGCGGACGACGACCAGTCCTCCACCGACGGACTGACCGGACATCCGGAGCCAACGTTTCCCCCGCCCGAGGAGCTCGATCAGGACGGTGTTGGGGTGGTCGGCCAGAGGAAGAGGCTGCCGTTTGAATTCGATCTTTATCCCCGCCCGGTCCGCCATTTCAAGCGCCTGCGGAAACCGTTCGTCGGTGATCGGCCACCCCAAAAGGCCGGCCGTGAAGCCGAGGTCGGCGCCCTGTTCCCTGTAAGTCCGGGCATAAGAGCCCTCCGGGTCGAATGTGAAGACGGCCGAGGCCGGCTCCTCGCCCAGAAGCGACCGGGCGATCCGGCCGAGGCGGTGGGACCCAGCCGTGTGGGAGCTCGACGGACCCCGCATCACCGGGCCCAGGACATCGTTGAAAACGCTGATGAAGGTCATCTTCTTCACTTCGGAACTTCATTTATATCACAACTCCAAGCGCATTGAAAAAATGACCGGACCCGGAGCCGTCTGATCCGCGTTCAAGACGCAACCTTTTGCGATCCCGACACGTATATAAAAACGAGGGAATGGGCGGTGGAGGGAGACACAGATGAGATCAAAAGCGAAAATCCTTATCCTGGCCGCGGCCCTTGTGCTGACTTTCCTGGAATTCAACATCATTACCTCATCGGGCTGCTTCTGCGACCTTGTTAAATCGGGACGGGAGTGGAGCCAGTTGGCGGCGGCGGGGTGCCCCGGTCGGCCGGACATCGTGGTCACGGCCCCGGCAAAGCTCTGAGCTTCAAGGCCGGATCGGACCCGCCATTTCCCCGAAGCCCGCGAGGCCCACTCCGGACTCGTCCCGGCGAGGCTCTTAGACGAATTATGTGGTTAATATCAAGCCTTGAGAGGGGATCAGCCGCCAGCGGCCGCAGCGACCGTTGAGGAACGGCTAACGTCACCGAGCCAGCCCGGCTGACCGTCTAATATTTCTTGGGGAACGACAAGAGCGAAATGGGGACATCCCCTGATTTCGCATGCCGGTAACCGGGAAAGTGTTAGACGGTCAGCCCTCCCGGCGATTGACATTCACCCCTGTCCCCTGATACTTATGAACTCCCGTTGGATCTCTATTCCATTTTCAGGCAGGATGGATGGACTTCGAGGCGTTGATCGCCCGGTACGGACTTTATCTTACGACCTACATCGTCGCCGTCATCAGCGGCTTTGTCCCGGTCGTGAACATTGAAGTCTTTCTCGTCTGGGTGGCGGCGCTCACGCCCCGGTCCCAGGCCATAGGGATCACTCTCCTGGCCACGCTGGGCCAGATGACCGCCAAGACCCTGATGTACCTGGCCGGTGCGGGTATCCTGAAAATTTCGGTCAAGAAGCCGGGGAAAAAGCTCCAGGCCGTCCAAATGAAGATGGCCGCCTGGCAGCACCGGATGGGACTCTTCCTCTTTTCCAGCGCGTCCCTGGGAGTCCCCCCATTTTATGTGGTGAGTATCGCATCCGGGATCTGCCGCGTTCCGATCGCCGTCTTCGTCACTTGGGGCCTGGCGGGAAGATTGATCCGTTTCGCTGTCGCCGTCTTTTTCCCTCATCTCCTCAAGGGGTTGTTCGGCTGAGATGGCGGACCGGCCGGCGCGTTTCCGTCTTCTGGTCGATTCCGACGAATTCGCGGGACAACTCCTCCGGGATATTTCCGCGGCCCGGCAGCGCATCTACATCCAGGCGATGACGTTCGACGCCGACCGGGCCGGGCTCCGCATGGCCCGGTCGCTCCAGGAAACCGCCGTCCCGGACAGGCGCCTGCTCGTCGATGACGTCTCCCGGCATATCGTCAGCGACCGTTTCGTCTACTCTCCGGGAAACTGGCGGGACCGGGAGCTCCGGCTGGAATGGCGCGCGACCAGGAGACTGGCCGAAGAGTTGCCCCGGCAGGGAGTCAAGGTGAGGATTACCAATCCTTACGGCCGCTTCTGGCGGCGGTTCTTCGCCAGAAACCACAAGAAGCTCGCCGTTATAGATGGCCGCATCTCCTATCTCGGCGGTATCAATTTCAGCGACCACAACTTCGCCTGGCATGACATGATGTTGCGAATCGACGATTCCGACATCGCGGCTTACCTGGAGGAGGATTTCCTATCCACGTGGGAAGGCCGGAACGTGTCCTCTTTCCGGACGTTCCCGGGGATCGATCTCTACCTTTTGGACGGCCGATCCAACGCGCGGGCGTTCGAATCCATCATCGACCTCGTCCGCGCCGCCCAAAAGGATATCTTCATCGAAAGCACCTATTTCGCCCTTCCCTTCTTCGACCGGCTGCGTGAGATCGGCCCGGGCCGGCCTCCCACCGTGCTCCTGACCTCCGAGGTCAACAACTGGCCGCAGATGCGAAACTACATTCCCTGGGAAGCCCGCCGCTCGGGAATCGAGCTCCGGCTTTATCCTGGCCGGTTGACCCATCTCAAGGCGATTCTGGTGGACGGCCGGGAGCTGGTCATGGGCTCGGCCAACTTCGACTTTTTCAGCTATTCCATTTATCAGGAAATCGTCGCCGTTGTCAGCGACCCGGCGGTCATCGCGGCCTTCAAGAAGAGGGTGGCCGTCCCCGACTTGAGGATATCGCGGCCCTTCCAGGGCGAAATCCGCCCTCTTCATGGGCGCCTGCAGGCCCTTTCCTTCAGGGCCCTGGTCCGCATGAATCGCCTGATCACCCGGCTTTGACGGAGGCCTTAGTGTCCCGTCTCGCAAATTCCCTGCCAAAGTCCTCCGTTTGGACGCACCACTAGGAACTTTCGGATCCGCAGGTTGTGGTGTGGATCGCCCGGTCGAAGAAGAACGTCACACAGACATGGAACAAAGTCAATTTGGCCCCGAACTGACCGTCTAACACTTTTTGGCAAACGACGAGAGCGAAATGGGGACATGACCGGAAAATTTGCGGGACACGATCCCATTTCCGGAGAAATGGG
>JAFGRZ010000063.1 GCA_016934895.1 Candidatus Aminicenantota bacterium | reverse complement strand
TCCTTCGAGGTCCACCTCAAGGCTCCGGTCGATTATTCCTTTGAACAGACATCGGAGTTGGTCTCCGCGCTGGAGCGCTGGCTCAAGGGGCGGGAAAAAATCCAGACCTTCTTCTCCGAAGTCGGGATCATCAGCGGCATGGAGGGCCTGAATCCCGAGGTGTCGATCAATACGGCCAAAGTCCGGGTCGAGGTGGAACATCATCGCGATCTCGAGGCGACGATCGAGAGCCTGCGGGATTGGCTCCGCAACTATCCCGATCTCGCCTTTCTCATCGCCAAGGAGGAGACGACCCTGGCCCAATTCCTGGCGTTTTCGTCGTCCGCTCTGAGTTTGAAGATCAAAGGCGACGACCTGGATACGCTCAAGGACCTGGCGACGGAGCTGGCCGCGAAGCTCCAGTCCATAGAGGGAATCGCCGATGTCACCACCTCCCTGGGCGAAGGGAAACCGGAATTCCTGATCAAGGTCCGGAAGGACCGGCTCGAAAAATACGGCCTATCGCCCGACGCCGTCAGCACCTATCTTGTCCAGGCGGTCCAGGGCAAGGTGGCCTCGCAATTCCGGCAGCTCGAAAAAAAATACGACATCCTTGTCCGGGTGGAGGAAGAAACGAGGGAAAATATCGATGCTCTGCTCAATCAGGAACTGATTCACCAGGGGCAGACCATCCCGCTCCGGGAGCTGGTCGATCACGAGATCGCTCTGGGTCCCAAGGAAATCCACCGGGAAAACCAGCAGCGGGAAGTGATTATAACGGCCAACCTGCGGGGCGCCAAGATGAGTCAAGTGATCCCGCCCGTCAGAGACAAAATCTCGGAGCTCGGTCTTCCTCCCAATTACCGGGTCGTCTTCGGCGGGGAACAGGAGGAGATGAGCCGGTCCTTCCGCAGCCTCATCTGGGCATTTGTCCTGTCCATCCTCCTCGTCTACATGATCATGGCCGCTCAGTTCGAATCCCTCCTCCATCCTTTCCTGATCATGTTCACGATCCCGATGGGATTGGCCGGTGTGTTCTTCGCCCTCTTCCTGACCGGACAGACGATCAACGTGATATCGGTGATCGGGATCGTCGTCATGGTGGGCATCGTGATCGACAACGCCATCGTCGAGATCGACTTCATCAACCAGCTCCGCCGCGGCGGAATGCCCCTTCGTGAAGCCGTCATCGAAGGCAGCAAGCTGCGGCAGAGGCCCATCCTGATGAGCTCGATCACGACGGTCTTCGGGCTCATTCCCCTGTCCCTGGGGCTGGGAGAAGGGGCAGAGCTCCAGAGGCCCCTGGGTATCGCCGTCATCGGCGGACTTCTGTTCTCGACCTTCCTGACCCTGATCCTCATTCCCGTCGTTTACGAGCTCTTGGAAAAGGGACGGGAAAAGAAGCGTCCATGAAAGTCTTTGTCGACCGGCCGATCGCCGCGGTGATGCTCTTTCTCGCCATGGCCTTCCTGGGAGTCTATTCCTTCCTGAATATCCCCTTGGAGCTCGCCCCCAAGGAGGACTTTCCCCAAATCACGATCCGGACAACCTGGAGTGACGTCCCGCCCGAGATCATCCAGACCCAGGTCACGGCGCCACTCGAAGAAGTGGCCTCGACCGTCAAGGGCATCAAGAAGATCGAGTCGTCCTCCTCGATCGGGATGTCGTCGATCGTCTGCGAGTTCAACGAAAAGACCAACATGGAGTTCGCCCGACTCGAGCTCATGGAAAAGATCGCCCGGATCCGCGACGAGCTGCCCTATGCCGCCAACCGGCCCCAGATCATCCCCTACGTCCCCGAGGAATTCCGAACGGCCGATTTCCTGCATTACACGATCTCCGGGGATTACTCCCTTCAGGAGCTGAGGGAGATGCTCAAAGAGAAGCTCGAATACGGTCTGGGCGCCGTGAAGGGCGTGGCGGGCGTCGAGGTCATGGGCGGTTCGGACCCGGAGATCCGCATCACCCTTGACCGGGACAAGATCGAGGGCCTGAACATCCATCCTTACCAGGTTCTGATGGCCCTGAACCGCTGGAACCAGACTTATCCGGCCGGGCGGATCCAGAAGGGAACCCAGGAATACCTGTTCAAGGTCGCCAGTTCCCTCCGCAGCCTCAAGGATATCGAAGACCTGATCATCACCCATCAGGGGGGAGTGGCGGTCCGCTTGAAAGACATTGCCCGGACCGAGCGCACCTTCGGCGAAATCCGGTACATCAACAGAATCAACGGCCAGCCGACAATCCGCTTGATCGTCCACAAAGAAAAGGGGACGAGCACCCTCAGCGTGGCCGGCGGGATCAAGCGGAAGATGGAGGAGATCAAGCAAGAGTTGCCGCCAAACCTCATTTTCCGGGTTGTCGATGACGAAAGCAAGGAGATCAAAAAGAGCCTCAACGAACTCTACCTCCTGGTCGGGATCATCCTGGCCGTTATTTTCACCCTGGTCTTCCTCATCCTCCGCAGCGTCAAGCCGTCGCTCCTCATCCTGAGTTCGATCGCCTTCTCCGTCCTGATCACTTTCAACCTGATCTACTTTTTCAAGGTCTCCATCAACATGCTGACTCTCGGAGCGCTGGCTCTGGGATTCGGACTGTTCGTCGACAACTCGATCGTCGTCTTCGAGAACATCCTCCGGATGAGAGAAAAAGGAATTTCCGCCCTCGAGGCCGCCGTCCGGGCCCCGCGCGAGGTTTTCATCGCCGTCCTGGCCGCGACCTTGACAACCATCTCGCCGTTCTTCTGCTTTCCGTTCTTTCAGGGGCGGCTGAAGATGTATTATCTGCCGCTCGGGATCGTCATCGCCTCGGCCCTGGCCATTTCCCTCTTTGTCTCCTTCTCCTTGATCCCGGCCCTCAGCCCGGGGCTCCTGAGGGTCAGGAAGGAAGCCGGCCGGGAAAAAATCCGCGGTCTCTACGAAAGGGGGCTCAAGGTCATCCTCCGCCATCCCATCGAGGTCATCGTCCTGGTCGGACTCATGCTCTTCGGCAGTTACAGCTGGTTCAAGAAGGAAGTCACGATCGGCGATTTCTTCCGTTGGTATTCCCGCGACCGACTCACGGTTTACATCGGCATGCCTCCCGGAACCGACCTCAGCCGGACAGACGATGTCGTCAGGAAATTCGAAGCCCGCGTCATGGAGGCCAACTATGAGAAAGAGATGAATTCGCGCCTGACGGCCGAAAGCGCCTTCATCGAGATCGCCTTCCCCGAAGAGATCGAATATTCCTTCCGGCCATATGCGCTCAAGGAAGAGCTGATCCAACTGGCCACCCAGTTCGCCGGGATCAGCGTGAGCATCCAGGGATTCGATCCCCAGGGCTATTACTCGAGCTTCGCGACGGGGACGATGTACGATTCCTACATCAAGTTTTTCGGTTACAATCTCAAGAGACTGAAGGAGATCACGTCCGATCTCGAGCTCCGGCTCAGGCAAAATCCCCGCATCAAGGAAACCAAGGTGGTTTCCAGCCGGTACGGTTGGTGGCGGGTCGATTCCTTCGAGCACATCCTCAAGGTCGACCGCGGTGCCCTTCGGCGCTACGAGCTCGATCCTCAGTATCTCTTTTACCATCTCCAGACCCTGCTCCGGGGCGAGTTTTCCTATCCGGTCAGATGGCGGACGCAGGGAAAGGAAATCGCCATTTCGATCAAGTTCCCCGAAGCGGAAACCCTGGACCTGCGGCAGCTCCAGGATACGCTCATCCAAACACAGCGGGGAGAATATCTCCGGCTCGGCGATATTGCCACGCTCGAGGAACAGCCCATCGCCGGGTCCATCGACCGCGAGGACCAGCAGTTCCAACAGACCGTGATGTGGGAGTTCCGCGGCCCGTCCAAAGCGGCCGAAAACTACAAAAAATCCGTCTTCGCCGGCCTTAAACTGCCGCCCGGTTTTTCCGCCACCCTGGAGGAAACTTGGCGCCTGACCGAAGAGGAAAAGGCGCAGATCAAGTTCGCCATCATTTTTTCCCTGGTCATTATCTTCATGATTCTGGCCGCCCTCTATGAATCCTTCGTCCAGGCGTTTTATATCATCCTGGCCGTGCCTCTCGCGCTCATCGGCGTTTTCGTCGCTTTCGTCATCGCCGACTACCCGTTCGACTCCTCCGCCTATATCGGAGTCATCCTGCTCGGGGGGATCGTGGTCAACAACGTCATCCTCCTGGTGGACCATATCAATCTCAAGCGCAGGCAGGGACTGCCCCTGCTCGAAGCCGTGCTCAAAGGATCCCGAGAACGGGTCCGGCCGATCTTCCTGACAACGGCGACGACCGTGCTGGGCATGTTCCCCCTGCTCCTCATCCAGGCCGAGGTCGGGAAAAGGAAGATCTGGGCATCCCTGGCACTCTCGGCCGTCGGCGGACTGACCAGCTCGACGATCTTCGTCCTCATCGTCATCCCGATCTTCTATTTTTACGGCGACGGGTTGCGGTCCTGGGTGCAGAACAGGATGACGGAACTCAAGACCGCCCGCTCCCGCCTCTAATCCCTCTTTTTTGCTTCCAATGCTTGATTTTGTTATAAATCAAGAGACCGATCGTCATAAAACATCTGCTGGAGAAAGAAAATGCCCGCAGTTGATCTGGCCTCCCTCAAAAAAAAGATCTCGGAATTCCCGCGAAAAACCCTCATCCACCGGCCGACGCCGCTTCGCCGTCTCGACCGCCTGACCCAAGAGCTGGGGGGACCCGAGATCTGGATCAAGCGCGACGACCTGACCGGGCTGGCCTTCGGCGGAAACAAGTCGCGAAAGCTCGAGTTCATCATCGCCGACGCCCTGGACAAGGGCGCCGATGCGATTGTCACCTGGGCCGGTATCCAATCGAACTGGTGCCTGCAGACGGCGGCCGCGGCCCGGAAATACGGCCTCCGGCCGATCCTTCTCCTTTTCAACACGACCCCTCTCGAGCCGGAAGACGACGGCAACCTGCTCCTCGACCGCATCCTCGATGCCGATGTCCGGATCCACGAAGCGGAAAAAGGCAAGATCGTGAGCCAGGAGGCCGTGAATGACGCCCTCAACAAAGTGGTCGACGAGGCCAAGGAGAGGGGGCAGACCCCTTACGCGGTCTCGATCGGCGGGTCGATGACGGGCTGGTCGATGACCCAGCCCCTGGGGGCGATCGCCTATCTCGATGCCTTTATCGAAACGTTCGAACAAACCAACGAGGCGGGAGCCGCTCCCACGCATGTCGTACACGCGACGGGCTCGGGCTCGACCCAGGCCGGCTTGGCCGTCGGCGCCGAGGTCCTGCCGGGGGACGTCCGGGTCGTCGGCATCAGCGTGTCCGAGAGCCGGGACCTCTTCGTTCCGGTCATCCGCCGGATCATCCGGGAGACAGCGGAGTCTCTGAGGCTCGACATCGATCCAGCCGAAAGCGAAATCACCATTTATGATGAATACGTCAAGGGGGGATATGGAAACGTCGACAAGGAAACGGCCGAGGCGATCCGGCTGGTTTTCGTGATCGAGGGCATCGTCCTCGACCCGGTCTATACCGGGAAAGCCATGGCCGCGCTCATCGATCTCGTCAGGAAGGGCCATTTCCGCAAGGACGATCGCATCCTTTTCTTCCACACGGGCGGAACGCCCGCGCTCTTTCCGTACCGGAAGCCGCTCGTCGATTTTTTGTCCTAGTGGGAGGGACGGAATGAAAACCAAGTGGCCGACTTATCAGGATATCATGAAGGCCCGGGAGATCATCCGGTCCTACCTTCCCCGAACCCCTCTCTACAGCTACCCGCCGCTCGATGACCTCCTGGGCACCAAAGTTTACGTCAAACACGAGAACCATCTCCCGACGGTCGCCTTTAAGGTCAGGGGCGGCATCAATCTGATCCACCACCTTGAGCCCGATGAGAGAAAAAGGGGAGTGGTGACCGCCTCGACGGGCAACCACGCCCTTTCCATCGCCTTTGCCGGCCGCCTCTTCGGCGTCCCGGTGACGATCGTCATGCCTCAGGGGGCGAACCCGGTCAAGGTCAAGGCCGTGGGCAGCCAGGGAGCCGAGATCATCTTTCACGGCCGGATCTTCGAGGAATCCAAGGATGAGGCGGCGCGCCTCGCTGCCGAGAGGGGAGCGCGGTTTATCCACCCGGCCAACGAGCCCCATCTCATCGCCGGCGTGGCCACCTATGCCGTCGAGATCCTGGAGGAATGCCCGACCCTGGACGTGATCGTCGTGCCCGTGGGAGGGGGAAGCGGCGCCGCCGGCTGCTGCCTGGCCAAGAACGAGCTCAAGCCCGACGTCCAGGTGATCGGCGTCCAGGCGGAAAAGGCGCCCGCCGCCTATCGCTCCTGGAAGGCCAAAAAGATCGTCGAGGACAAGATGGAGACCGCGGCCGAAGGGCTGCAGACGAGGATGGGCTACGAGCTGACCCAAGTGATCCTCCAGAAGCACCTGGGCGATTTCGTCCTGGTCTCAGAGGAAGAGATGGCGAGCGCGATCCTGACCTATCTGGAACTCATCCGCAACCTCAGCGAGGAGGCCGGAGCTGCTCCTCTGGCGGGGGCGCTCAAGATCAAGGATCGCCTTAAAGGAAAAACGGTCACCCTCGTCCTCTCCGGCTCCAACATCTCTCTCGAACGCTTGAGGGCCGTCCTT
>JAFGRZ010000306.1 GCA_016934895.1 Candidatus Aminicenantota bacterium | reverse complement strand
GGCCGATGTAAACGGCGCTGCCAAGAATAATCGCCTTATACGGGGTGATGTCGGCCACGCGGGCCGCAGGGTGCACGTCAACACTCAATCCGGCCTGACGAAGCAGCCGGCCGATTCTCTCCGCGATCTCCGCCGTGGCGCCGTGCTTTGTGCCGTAGGCCACCAGAACCCGGACGTCCATTTCATCATCCTGCAAGTCTGGAGAGTTGTTCATCGCACACCTTTCTCGTTTCTTTCCGATTCAGATGATCTCCGTCCAGTCGACGCCCTCCACGGGGCCGCGCCGCGCGGCCACCATATTGACCGGGACGCCGCCCTCGAGGGCGGCCTCCATGGCCGTGACGAACGTGTCGATCTCCTCGAGCGTCGTGTAGACGTTCGGCGTCACCCGGAGAGCTGTGTAGTCGAAAACCGAGTTCGGCGGGGTCCCGCCCACGAGCGGCACGACGACGATCCGGTACTTGTCCATGAGAAACCGCGCCAGATCCCTGACGTCGATGCCCTCGATATTGACAGCGGCCACACCCCAGACCTGCGGCGGCTCGGAGAGGTCCGAAAGGATCTGGATACGGGGGTGCTTTTTGAGGGCATTGGCCCAGCGCAGCGTGAGATAGCGGAGCCGGGCGGCCTTGCGTTCTGCCCCGATGGCCCGGTGGAAAGCCAGCGCCTCGCCGAGGCCCGCCCGGATCGCCATGGGATGAGTGCCGATGGCCTCGAACTTGCGGATGTCATTGTCTTCCTTTGCGGGCGCTGCTTGCAGCGGCCAGAATTTCGGAATCATCTCCCGGCGCACGTAGAGACAGCCGTTGCCCATCGGAGCGAGCAGCCACTTATGGAGACTCACGCCGTAGGCGTCGCATTCGAGGTCGCGCAATTTGAAGGGAAAATGCCCCAGGGCGTGGGCGCCGTCGACGATCGAGACAATCCCCTTGGAGCGGGCCAAACGGGCGATTCGCGCCACCGGAAAGAGCTGGGCCGTCAGGTTGGTGATATGACAGAAATGGAAAACTTTCGTCCTCGGCGAGAGCGCTTTCTCGAACCTCCGGAAGAGGTCGTCCTTCGTTGTCGGCACCGGGAACTGGAGGCGCGTCACCTTGATCCCCTCGCGCCGCATCCGCTGGTCCCAGGTCGTCAGCATCCGGGGGTAGTCCTGCTCGGTCGTGATCACCTCGTCTCCGGCTTTGAGATCGATCCCGTTCTGGACGATCTGCAGGGACTCGCTGGCGTTTCGCGTCAGGGCCATTTCTTCGGGATCACAGCCGAACTCGGCGGCCATCCGGAGGCGGATCGTCTCTATGTTCCTCGTGATCATGCCCTGGTAGAAAACGGGCAGCATGTTGACCATGTCCATGTAGCGGAAAACCGATTCGAGAGCGACGCGGGGAGTCGGACTGGTGTAGCCGTTGTTGAGATTGATGAGAGTCCGGTCGAGCTTGAAGGCCAGCTGGATTTCCCTCCAATAGAACTCGTCCCGGGCGACCTCCTCGGGTGTCTTGTCTGCGATCGCCTGCGTAGCCGCCTCGACGCGCCCCAGTCCTCCAGCCTTGAAAACAGAGGCGGCCGTCCCCATGACGCCGCACATCCGCAGGAACGACCGTCGACTCCACGTTCCGCTGTTCATTTCAGCCTCCTCGAATTTCAGATTCGCGATTCTCATCCAAACATCGGAATGGATTCTAGTTGAGGGTTCGAAAGGATGTCAAGAAAAGCCTGTTTCCGTCCGTCCTTGGCATCCCCGGCCTTGTCCCATAACTCTCTTTCTGAGATTGCGTATAACTGAATTGGGTTTGCGTATGCAATTCCATTTCAAAATATCGAGAGGGCTGCTGAATCGGGATAGAATCCACGAAACCAATTCAAAACAATCCGGAACAATTTTTTAAAAAAAACAATAAAAATTGGAGATCTAAAGGAGGATAGCTATGAGAAGGGAGAAAATAAGCAGCTTTCTGGTTGCAGCGTGTGCCCTTTCGTTTTGGGCATTCGGCCCGATCTTGGCTCGGGCGTCGTGTCCGCTAAACGACCAGGAAAGAGAGGCCGTCGAGACACTGGTTCAAGTCGGGGAATACCGTCTCAACTTCCAGATCATTGAAGGCGGAGAACCGACCATTCTTCTCGAAGCCGGAGGCGGCATGGATTCTCGAGCATGGAATAGAATTGCGGCTGAACTCGCAGGGAAGACGGGAGCCACGATTATTTCTTACGACCGCGCCGGGTTTGGGAAGAGCGATTTGCCAGAAACGCCCGGTGATATGCGGGAAGAGATCGGCTGGCTATGGCGGGGACTCCAGGAACTCAAACGGGACAAGGCTCTCATCCTGGTCGGCCATTCGTTCGGGGGATGGATGATCCGGTTGTTTGTCAGCGAACATCCCGAGGTCGTCCGCGGGATGGTCTTTGTGGATCCGTTCACCAACGAATTTGTCGATCTGATGGGCGTGGAGTATCTGGATAACCACCCGATGGCGGGGAAACTTCCCTTCGACACGTCCCAGCCGGAGAAGCTGACAAAACTTCAGCGTGCCCTGGTTCGGATGGTCGGAGAGGGACTGGGCCCCAAAATGGAGACCATGCGCCAGACATCTCTCCCTTCCGGCATCCCGGTGGTCGTGATCACCAGTGGACGGCCGTTCCTCCCCAAACCCGAGGAACAGAAGGCCTGGAGGCAGTCCCACGAGAAATTGACGGCATCGATCGATGGCGCGACTCTGGTTGTCGCAGAAAAAAGCGATCACATGATCCCGGCCAGACAGCCGGACCTCATCATCGAGGCGGTGACGAAAATCATCCGCGGGTTGTCTTAGCGTTTCGGAAGAATCGGGATATAGGCGTTGAGCCAGTACGGACTCAAGTCCGAGCTGAGCCCCCATGCCGGGGAACGCCTCAAGATGCCCTTTAAAAGGGTCGGGAATACCTCCATCGACTGAGGATTTGATCAGCGAGAGATTCTTCTCCTAATCAGTCGCCCGATGCGGGTGGGCCTGAAGCGCGGCCAGGTGATCCTCCAGGAGCTCCCGGGCGATCTTGATCACGGCGGACATCATTTCGTCTCCGATCAGATCCTTTCCCGTGACCGGTTTGGAGAATGAGATATGGACGACGGCCCGGACGCTTCGCGGAGAGATCGCCTGCCGGCAGAGCTGGAGCACTTCAGCCAGTTTTTGCCGGCGGGCCGGAGTTTTCCGGACTCTGACAATCGGGCCGTTTAGAAAACGACGCACCAACACGCCGCTGGCGATCGTCACCAGCAGCCGGCATTCGGGCACCTCGCGGAGCATGATCTCGATGCTTCGGGACCAGTCTTGAATGGCCTCGACGGCGCCCGGGCTCACTTCCGGATCGGGTTCCACGTCGCCGTGGGCGAAAACCAGCAGGGCGCCGCCGTTTTTGAGATGGTCGATCGATACCCGCAGGGTCGCGCCGCGGCCTCCTGTCTTCTTGGGGACATAGATGAAATGCCGGCGCGCGGCGGAAAAAGCGCGGGTGAAGGGAACATCCGAGAGAAGGACGCTGACGTCTTTTCTGGGGATGGAGGAAAGAATGGCGATGGAATCGAGCGCGCCGGGGTGGTTGGAGGCAATCAGCAAAGGTCCGTCCGCGGGGATGAGATCCGCTCGGCGGGCGCTGACGGTCATGTTGAGCTCGGAAAGGATCCGGCGGGCGCCCCCGCTGAGGCCCGAGCGATCGACCTCTTCGTCGGCGCCGGCGGAGATCCTACCGAACCGGGAGGCCGGACGCCTGAACAACGGTCCCAGCAGCCGGCGCATTACCCCGCTGCGGCCGACTCCCAGGGCGTAGCAAACCTCATCGATGATCCTCTCTCTGTAGGCGGCCGCGTTTATCTGTTCCTGCGATGAGTACACTGCCTTTCTCCGACCGCGCGAAGCGATGAGGTTCACTTCGGCCTCGCGGATGGCTTATTCTTGTGCTGCGGCTTGGGATAATCCGGATCGCCGGGACGCGACGGGGATTTGGGGAAGAGTCCGCATGGCGAATCCATATTCGTCGACGCGCGAGGACGAATTCCAATCTCCTCGTCGTGTTCCCGTACCGATGGCACGCCCGGGCCCTGGTGGGGAGACGGGCTGATCGTCTATGAGATAATCAGTTGAACGTATCGCTGTCGAAGGACTGCTTGATCTCTCCCTAGAACCGGAACTCGATACCCGCGGAAAACGCGTAGGCCGTGCGTTTGTAAGACTCGGTGAACGGCAGAGGATAGCCCTCGG
>JAFGRZ010000062.1 GCA_016934895.1 Candidatus Aminicenantota bacterium | reverse complement strand
TTGAAACCGTGGTCGGACATGATCATGATCACTGTTTCCTTGTCGATCTTCGGCAGAATCCGCCCGAGGAGGCGATCCGCTTTGATGTAGATGTCCTCGATGGTCCGGCCAAAGCGCGCGGCCAGCCGGGGATCGTACTCCGAATGACTTTTATCCAACAGACGCCAGAACATGTGCTGGCGCTGATCGGTGCTCGAGACGTAGTAGAAAAGAAGGCCGGAGGAGAAGCGTTCGAATTCGTAGTCGAACATTTGTTCGCGCTCGCGAAGGATCATCTCATCCTGTTCCAGGAATTCCTCTTCGTCGAGGAAATCATTGTCGAGGGCCGAGGTGTCGGCCGGAAGGCCCTTGGTGAAAAAGGGGCCGAAAATCCGTTCCAGTTCCTGGGCGTAGCTTCCCGGAGTGGATATCGGCTGGGCCGGATGGGCGGGGTCGATATTGATAGGGCTGACGTATAGCTTGAAGTGGGGACGGATTTCCTTGAGATAGAACATGCAGATGCCGCTTACACTCTGGGTCGGCATGAGGCCGAACCGGACCCTCTTCCAGCCGCTCCATTCCCTTTCCTTGAGAATGAACTCCTGGTCCGGCAGGACAATCTTGGCCACCGGATGGACGGGGTCGAGATGGACTTGAAAATCTAGGACGGCTTCGGGCCGGTCTTTCTTGAAGGTGTTGACCGGGCCGGGGAGTTTGGCCTCGACCCGGTTCCCGATGACATAGACCTCATAGATGCGTCCGCCCGAAACTTCCCCCCTGGGCATAGCCGGGTCCGTCGTATAAAAGCAGGAGATGCCGTAGCTGCCCTTGAGATCGGGAGTGCCCATGCCGGAAAGGGTCCGCTGTTTGGTCGAAACGGGCGGATAGTTCGAGGGCATTTTGAAGACGGTGGCCGGGATATCATGCTCTTCCAGGATCTGCCAGAATGCCTTCGCCTGGATCAAGTTCTTGACCTCGCCCCCGCTCAGAGGGAGAACGAAATCGCCCACCTTGAACGTTTTCTTCGCCTCGGTGGAAAGAGTGCCGGAGAAAGTGGGAATGTAGGTATTCGGGTCGCGGTGCATGAAGTCGAAAATGCCATGCCCTCCGGGGTCTGTGCCGGTGATGAAATTCGACCAGGCCACCGGGCTTTGAGGCGGCAGGCTGGTGCCCAGCGGCCGGAAGCCCCCGGCCTTGATGAGCCGGGCAAAAGAAGGCAGTTTGCCCTCACTGAGCCAGCGCTGGATAAGATTGGGATCCAGCCCGTCGAATCCGAGGATCAGGACCTTGGCTTGGGTGGCCCTTTTGCCGGCGGCGCGAAGCAGAGGGGAAAAGCCGCTGCCGGCGGCAAGCAAAGACGAAGCGGCCAGCCCTCGTTTGAGGAATTCCCGTCTATTCATTCTGCTCATTTCTTCCTACCTGTTCGTTTGGATTGGGCCTCGTCCGGAGCAGCCTGTTCCAGCAGCGAACGGCCGTCCATATGGCCCGGTACCGGAAGCCCGAAAAGCGTCAGGACCGTAGGCGCCACATCCATGATCGAAGGGATTTTGGCGGCGGACTTCCGGCTGAAATAGAAAACCCCGGGGACGTGTTTGGGGTCGATGCAGTGATCGCCGCTCCAGGCCTTGGGGTTGTCCTCAAAGACAGTTCTGTCGATCTTTCCCGTCACCGAATCCCAGGAGACCCGGAAACCCACGTTGTACCCGATGATGAGATCGGGAGCGTTCGGAGCGTAGGGCCCGGCATAGATGCGATCCCGGTCATAGACCTCGGTGATGGCGATGTCTCCGGCGGCCTCATCACGAAGTCCGTTGAGCCTCGAGGTCAATTCCGCCTTGAGGGCCTTCGCTTCCTCACCGGCGCCGACGATGCCGTTCGCTTCCCGCCCTTTTTGATTGATGTACAGTCCCCCCAGCCCCAGACCATAGGCCCTGGTTTTTTCCCAATCCACGTCCTTGAACCATTCATCGCTCGACTCCTTCCCGTCCTTGAGGCTCAAGTAGCCGTTCAGATAGAGCCAGGAGTTGAGGTTGACGCCCCGCCGGAACGACTTGAAGCCGTGGTCCGACATGACGATAAGGGCGCTCCGCGAATCGAGCTTGGCCGCGACCCGCCCGATCAGATCATCCATTTTAGTGTAGAGATCCTCGATGACCTGGGCGCTCATTTCCGGCGAGGTCGTCCGCAGCGCCGGATGGGATTTGTCCAGATACCTCCAGAACATGTGCTGGATACTGTCGGTCGTCTCGAAAACACAGATGACGGCGCCTTTTTTCGTCTTTTCCAGGGCATTGAACAGCATCGCTTCCCATTCCCTGTGGTTGGAATAGGTGAGCTCGAGGAAGGGCGCTTCTTTGAGCGCGCCTTCGTTCAGGGCCCAGGTGTCGTTGGCCTCGCCGAGGGTGATGAAACTTCCCAGGAGCTTGCTGAGGTAGACCGAATAGATGAACGGATGAGAGATGGGCAGGGCGGGTTTCTCGGGATCGATGTTCAGCGGGGTCATGTACATTTCGAAATGGGGGTCGAGCGAGGAGACATAGAAGCGGGCGATCGCCTTGACTTTCATCCCCAGACCCGGCTTGAAGACGATCCGAATCCAGGGAGAAAACGCTCCAAGGGGTAGGCGGATCCGTTGTCCGGAGAGATGGAGCTTGACCTCGCGCTTTTCCCGGAAAATTTCGATCCTCAACGGGATCCGGATCTCCGGAGCCTTCTTGAGGAGCGAGTTTTCCGGCCCGGAGATAAAGGTTTCCACGCGTCCGTCTTTGACCTCGACGGGAACGACCACTCCGCCTTCGCGTTTGGTGATTTTGGCCGGGTCAGTGGTATAGAAGGCGAACGTCCCTTGGCTTCCCTTGAGGTCCGGCGCGCACATCCCGGAAAGGAGGTGGCCGGAGAATTTTTCGGGCGGAAACGTGATGGGGACGCGCAGGACGGTGCTGAAGATCCCGGCGTCTCCCAGGATCTTCCAGAAGGGGACGCTCTTCCTCATGCCCCGGATTTCCGGCTTGGACAGGGGGACGGCGTATCTTCCCAGGCGGAGGACTCTTTTGGGACGACCGATAAAGGCGGACGAAAGGGAAGGGAGGTAGGTCCGCGGGTCCCGGCTGAGGAAGTCGAAGATATTGTGCTTGGACGGTTCGGAGCCCGTCATGAAGGAGGACCAGGCCACGGGCGAAATGGCCGGGGTCGTTGTCTGGAGGCGGGCGTAGGTTCCCTCTTTCCTGAGCCTGGAGAGATGGGGCAGCTTGCCCTCTCCCATGAATTTCTCGGCCAGGGTGGGCTCCAGCCCGTCCAGCCCGATGATGACCACCTTGTCGACGAGTGCGCCTTTGAGTTTTCTTCGCCCCTTGATCATCCGGACAAGAAGCCGGAAAGGCCAGGAAAGAAAAGAAAAAACCGCCAGAAAGAAGGTGAGAAAAAGAACCAGGAACGACGAGAGAAAGGCAAAACCCGCGCCCGGCCCGATATAAGCCTGGAGGGGGAGGCTGAGAAAGAAAAAAACAGTCAGGATCAAGAAAAACGATTTTCGGGGCATCACGTTGTTCATGCGAAATGACTCAGGATGAGAGCAAACAGTTGATGGATCCTCAGGTCGTCTCCGACGGTCCGGTCCGCCCAGAAGAAGGCATCGTCCCATGTGTGCATCCCTTCCAAATCGGTCCGGCCGAAAACGTTTTTCTTTTTAACCGATCCCTTGAGATCGAAACCGGGTTCGGCCAGGACGACGAGATCGGGGCCCAAAGGGACAAGAGGGCCGGAATAGATCTTTTCAGCGTCGAAAACCTGGCGGATGACGGGGCGGCCCGCATATTTCAACCCCTCGAGTTCATGGGCGATTTTTGCCTTCAGCGCCGGTTTGTCGGTGAGGGCGACGGCCCCTTTCGGAAAGCGATCCACAAGGTTGAGATAGATCCTGTTCGGATCCAGGGCGAAGGCGCGGCTGCCGGGGCCGATCTCCCTGAGTTCCCCCGGTGATTCCCCGGTGAAGCCCAGGTAGCCTTTTTCCTGGAGCCAGGCGTTGAGATAGACCTCCTGCTCGATCTGGCAGAAACCATGATCGGAGAGGAGGCAAAGTCCCGCATCGCCGCCCGTCAGACGACGGAAAGAGTCGACGATCCGGCCGATGATCCCATCCACCCGGCGATAATAATCCAGAAACCTGTCATGAAAGGGATGGTTCGGGTCCTCGCAGGCGTTCCAAAGGAAGTGTTGGAGCCTATCGGTCCCGGTGATGACGAACTCGAAATAGTCCCAATCCTCTTTCCAGTATTGGTCCAGGGCTTTCTCCCGGCCGTCCAGGGTTGTCTGGAGCTCCTGCCAGAGGAAGGCGTGATCCTCCCGGGACTTCATGGTATCAATATCGATCCGGTAGCCCAGCCGGTCCAAGACCGCTTTCTGGGATGCTGGATACACGGCTTTGGCGAGGTCGAGAGCGACGAATCCGGCAATCAAGATCCCATCCAGGGGCCGGGCCGGATAGGTCGAAGGCTGGTTGATGATGATCGATCTCCGCCCCCGCTTCCCCAGGACATCCCAGATCGTCTCCTGCCGGACGTTGGAAAAATTCGGGAAGCGCATCTCGTAGCTTCCCGATTTGAGATCCGTGAAACCGAAAATGCCGTGCGATCCGGAATCTGCGCCGGTCATGAAATCCGTCCAGGATACGGCCGATATCTCGGGGAGACTGGCCTTCATCCTGTGCAGATGTCCGGACTTGAGAAGCCCGGCCATGCCGGGCATGATCCCATCCTCGGCCAGCTTATTGATGAGCGAGTGGGGGACGCCATCGAGACCGATGACGCACGCGCGGCGTCTTTTTTGTTTTTTGAACAGCGCCATGATGAAAACAGAGCATTATATCACATTTTTTCACAATGGGAATGGATGATTATTCGGAGAGTCCGTTCCCGATGACGATCCGGGCGTCGACGATCCGGCACCCCTCTCCCTTCTCGTAAACGAACATCGGATTGATGTCCAGCTCCTGAATATCATCGAAATCGACGACTAGCTGGGACAGCCTTTTCAAGCATTCGGAGATGGCCTCCAGATCGTAGGTTGGACCTCCGCGAAATCCCTCCAGGATTTTGTGGGTCTTGGTCTTCTTGATCATGGCCATGGCGGAGTATTCCCGGATGGGCGCCAGGCGAAAAGTCACATCCTCAAGGGCTTCGACATAGATGCCGCCGAGGCCGAACATCAGGACGGGCCCGAACTGTGGGTCCCGGCTCATGCCCAGGATGATCTCTTTTCCCGGGGGAGCCATCTTTTCGACGGTGACTCCCGCGATCCGGGCGTCCGGCTTGCGCCGGCGAACATTCTTCAGGATATCCCTGTAGGCCTGCCCGACCCCGACTTCGTCCTTGAGATCAAGCCGGACACCGTCGAAATCGAACTTGTGAACGATATCGGGCGAAGCGATCTTCAAAACGACCGGAAAGCCGAGTGCCCGGGCGGCCTGAACGGCCCCGAGTTCGGTTTCGGCGAGCCGCGACTCGATCACCGGGAAGCGATAGGCGCGGAGGACGTCATAGGCCTCATGCTCGAGCAGGAACCGGCGGTCTTCTTTCTTGACGGCGTCAAAAATCTCTTTCACCTTTGTTTTGTTGACGCGATAAGCCCGGGTGCGCGTCAAGGGCCGGTCCAACCAGATGGTGAATTTGGCCATTTCGGAAAGGACCCGGGCCGCCGATTCGGGAAAACGGAAGTTTGGAATCCCCCCGGCCTCCAGGATTTCGATCCCCTTGGAGATGTCGAAGACGCCGAGGACACAGCAAACGACAGGCTTCTCGAACGCGTGCGCCACCTTGACAATCGCTGCGGAGATTTCGTCCACCTTGGTGAAAGCCGTGGAGGTGAGGATGACGATGGCGGAGTGGATGCGGCGGTCTTTGAGCACCCACCTCAGGGTCTTCTCATATTGCTCCGCCTGAGCCTCGGCCACCAGGTCCACGGGATTGTGCAGGCTGGCCGTCTTGGGCAGGACACGACGCAGCTTCGACACGGTGGGCCCTCCGAGAGGAGGGATATTCAGACCGTGACGGATGCAGGCATCCGTGGCCAGGATTCCGGGGCCGCCCGAGTTGGTGACGATCCCGACGTTCCAGCCTTTGGGAAGAGGTTGACGGGAAAACCCCCGGACATAGTCGAAGAGTTCCTCGAGTGTCTCCACCCGGAGAACTCCGGATTGCTCGAAGATCGCATCGTAAACCCTGTCCGAACCGGCCAAGGAACCGGTGTGCGAGGACGCGGCCCGGGCTCCGGGCAAGGTCCGTCCGGCCTTGAGCGCGATGATCGGTTTGGGCCTCTTGGAGGAACCGGTCGTTTTCCGGGCGATCCGCATGAACTCCCGGCCGTCAACCAGATCTTCGAGATACATCAAGATGACATCGGTCTTGGGATCGGATTCGAGATAGGCCAGGAGCTCATTCTCCCCGATGCCGGCCTTGTTCCCCATGCTGATGAACTTGGAGAAGCCGATATCGGCTTCTCGGGCATA